>JAOAHK010000379.1 GCA_026415275.1 Anaerolineales bacterium | reverse complement strand
GTACAGCGTTGAAGATGTAGTTGGCAAGGATGCCTTGCAGTTTCACTGCGATCAACGCGATGCGGAGTTTTATCGCCAGATGTGGCACTCGCTGACCTTGACCGGCGCCTGGCAAGGGGAAATCTGGAACCGCCGCAAGGACGGCGAAGTGTATCCGGAGTGGGTAACCATCAGCACGGTCAAAGACGAAAAAGGACGCATCTCTAACTACATTGCCATCTTTGCTGATATCTCTACTCGCAAACAAGCCGAAGAACGCTTGCGTTTCCTAGCTACCCATGACCCTTTGACCGGCTTACCCAACCGTGAGCTTTTCCGCGATCGTCTCGAACAAGCTCTGGTGCGTTCTCGCCGCGCCCGAATAGCACAACCTGAAAAATGGAAGTTAGCCGTTTTACTGTTGGATTTGGATAACTTCAAGGAAATTAACGACACGTTGGGACATGGCTGGGGTGATCAGGCACTCAGGGATGTCGCCGACCGACTACAGTCTTGTGTGCGCAAGAGCGACTCGGTTTCTCGTTTAGGGGGGGACGAATTTACAATCTTACTGGAGGGGATTGCCAATAGAGAAAGTTGCAGCGTTGTGGCAAATAAAGTCCTGAATGCGATTGGCCAACCCTTGGAGCTAAGCGGGCGGGTTTTTCACCTCACCGCTAGCATTGGCATCAGCATTTACCCTGACCATGGGGAAGATAGTGACACGTTGGTAAAACATGCCGATGTGGCAATGTACCGCGCCAAACAAAACAAAGGTTGCTTCCGCTTCTTTCAAAACATTCAATAACTATTCGCGCAATTCACCGCTGGTCGGATCAACGCCGCTGTCGATATAACCCCTGAGCAGATCGCTAAGCATCTGCTCGGTAAACGCCTGTCTGCCGGGGCTGAACAGCGCTTCGTTGGCATGGGCTAGGGTTAAGGATAGACTGATGTTCTGCCCCCCTTTGCCCTCCAGCAGGTGCGGGATCAGAGTGCGGATTTCTGTGGCTAAATCGATGCTCTGTATCGAAACGATCCAGCGTTCTCTTAGTGTAACGGGCGGGGATTGATCAGAGATTAGGTTGAAGCCGGCTTGCCCAAAAGCCAGCAGCCATTCTGGTACGGCTTTGTGGAGATAGACTGTCTTGACTGACCAAGTTTGAAAATAGGCAATTATTGCCTCAACATCCGCTACGGTAGAGGCGGGTGAAAGTTGTCCATAGAGGGGGTAAGTTGGGACAGGAAACGGCGGATAGAGGGGTTGACACAGCCCACACAGATAGCGCACGCCGTTGCGGAAGGCGTTTTGGGCTGCTTTGCCATCTGTGGTTGTTGGGTCAGCCACCACCGCCACGCGCCAATCCTCGGTCACTGCCGCGGCGATAAAGCCAGCCACAAAGCCCTCCCAATCCGCGCGGTAGGGTTGGGCGGAGATCAGGCTTAGGTTGGGTTGAGGCGTTAGGGAAGGGTAATCGATTGCCAGAAATTGGGTTTGCGGCGCAGCTTCTGCCAGAGATTCGGGGTCGATCTCTGCGGGTAGCATCACGATCAGGGGAATAGAACGGCTTTGGATTTCCTCAAGGGTTAAGGACGGCTTGACTTCAAACAGAAAACCCTTTTGCTGCGCAATTTCTTCTAGAACGGAGCTTACCTCAGCAAACCAGGGGCTTGCTTCGCCTTGGGGAGCGATTAAGAAGATCGTTGGGGGGAGTGGGCTGGGTGTGACGGTCGGTTCGACGGTCAGGGTCGGTGAGGGAAAAGGTGTTGCAAGGGTTGGCACTATCCCGGTGCCGCTCGCACAGCCAGCCAGAAACAGTGTTGCGACAAGCAAAAGTAAGAAGTAACGAAAGGCGACGTGCTGCATAACCTTGGTCCTTAGACAAATCGGGGGTTATTGTAACACGGCTTGGAAGGGTAGATGTCCCCGTCCGCCAGAAATCAAGAGGAGACAACCTTCATGCTCCCCTCACCCTCTGGGAGAGGGGCCGGGGTGCGGGCTGCTCCCCTCGCCCCGTGGGAGAGGTGCCAGGGTACGGGCTGCGGAGAGTGGACACCCCCGTCCACCATTATCTTGGCGATTTGCTCGATGTGCAGCCGAACACTAAAAGCTTGGAGGAATATTGGAAACGGAATTGGTACAAACTTCTCCCCAAGCCTGTAAGCTATTGGAGATTGCTCTTGAGAGAGTAGTTCGGCATTGTATCAACAATTGTGTCGATCATTGTTGTGCTACTCTTATTGGTTGCGTGTTTTGAGGTATATGGTTCATAAGTAATCTGGCTGCTATCCTGTTTATCCATCTCTTATACTTGGTTGGAAATTAAAGGTTTTGCACCCTTGACAAAAGCCTAGATAAATCCGATAATAAAAACGAACGTTCGTTTGTACTATCGGAGGATGCGTGTCTGTTGAAGAAAAACTCCCCCGCGGGGAACAAACCCAAGAAGAAATTATTCAGGCTGCTTACCGTCTGTTTATCCAAAATGGCTATCATGGCACTTCTATGCGGCAGATTGCCCAAGAAGCCCACCTTGCCGTCGCTAGTATTTACAACCATTTCCAAAGCAAAGAGCAAATTTTCCTCGCTGTCTTAGGACGTTACCATCCCATTTTTGAAGTCTTGCCCAGGCTGGCGCAAATGGACGCGCCAGATGTCCCAGAGTTTGTCCGCCGCGCAGCCCGGTTCATCGCCGCCCATTTGGATCAACGTCATGATTTCTTAAATTTGTTTTTCATCGAACTGGTCGAATTTCGCGCCTGTCATATCCCGCAACTGCTGGAAAAGAACGAACCAATGTTGACCTCTTTTATTCAAAACTTTGTCGCTAAAAAGAGCAACTTACGCCCCTTCCCCCCTTTCGTCTTAGCCCGCGCTTTCTTAGGTATGTTTTTTGC
>JAOAHK010000378.1 GCA_026415275.1 Anaerolineales bacterium | reverse complement strand
AGATGTGTATAAGAGACAGGTGACGTATTGCTTCATTTGTTCCGCTTCTTGGCGTTTGATGCCCAAAACTCTCTCAATCCGTTCCCGGTTGAGCTGCCAAGGCTTAACTGTCCGGTAATAGGTATGATTTGCCGAGTCTTTGATAATAGCGCCTTCGATTTCCAAAATGCGTAGAACTTGATCGATAACCTTTTTGTTTGCATTCACCCTGGATAGCAATTGGTCTAAGGTCAAAGCCTCCACATCTTCAAGAGTTTTCAAGATCGAATAGAATACATACTCTTTTGGAAAAGCGTTCTCGATAAAGTAAGCATGAATGTCATCTTCCTCTTCCCCACTGAGCAAAACGCCGTAGGCCTCGCGACCATCTCGTCCGGCGCGTCCTACTTGCTGGTAATATTCCACTACCGAGCGCGGCCTTTGGTAATGGATAATGAAACGCACATCAGGTTTATCGAAGCCCATCCCCAAAGCAATGGTTGCCACTAGCACGTTGACTTGATTCATCAGGAAGTTGTTCTCTAATTCTTCGCGCCGTTTTTGCTCTAGCTCGGCGTGATAGGCTTCGGCATTGAACCCTTTCGTTTTTAACCAATCAGCCACGCGCTCGGCATCGCGCACGGTTTGACAATAGATGATGCCGCTTCCCAAGCGGGTTAGCGTGCTAAGATTTTGCGCCAGCCAAGCAAGACGTTGACTCGGATCGGGGAGAGAAAGGCATTGGAGTTTTAGGGAGGAACGCATCAGCGCACCACGATAGACGTGTAAATCAGGCCCTAATTGATTTTGAATATCCTCCACCACGCGGTTGTTGGCTGTTGCGGTTGTCCCTAGCACGGGCACATTTTTGGGAAGCAACTTGATAATGCGTACGATACGCAAATAATCGGGGCGAAAGTCGTGCCCCCAATCCGAAATACAATGTGCCTCATCGACAACAAACATCCCAATCGAACTGCGAATTGAAGGTAAGATTTCGTTTAGAAAGCGCTGATTACTCAAGCGTTCGGGAGAAATCAACAAGATATCGACTGTATGGCGCTGCAAATCGGCTTCAATCTTTCTCCACTCGCCATAATTTTCGCAATTTATTGTTGCGGCGCGGATGCCAATACGCTCCGCCATTTGAATTTGATTGCGCATCAAGGATAGCAAAGGACTGATGAGCAGCGTCGGCCCGCGCCCCTGTTCGCGCAACAATCTTGTAGCTAGAAAATAGACGATGCTTTTTCCCCAGCCAGTGGGCTGTACGAGAAGAATGCGTTGATTTTGATACACCAGACGTTCAATGGCTTCCCATTGGGAAGCGCGAAATGTGACATGATCACCCAACATTTGGTGGAGTAATGTTTCGGCGAATTCTTTTGTCATGCTTGAGGCCTCCCTATAGCTGGATTGGATTCCCCCATCGACGTGCGGGGCAGCTTACTCCAATAATTATACTGAATTTCGACGCTATTAGGAATACATGTGCTGCACAGCCGCCAGTTTGTGCAGCAGCTTTCTTGCTTTCAGGTATAATGTCTCAACCCTGCGACGAATCGAAGATACATGACGCGGAAAAGACTGCTCATCCCGGCTTCTATTCTCTTCCTGCTCATTGGAGGTTTAATCGGGACATACCTCTTCACCCCCGAGAGCCGTTTCCCGATACCTCTCGATCTCCCCGAAATTTCTCTCAATGGCGTTCACCGCCTAATGATCTTTGCCCCTCACTGCGATGATGAAGTCTTGGGATCGGGGGGATTGATTCAAAAAGCGATTGATGCCGGGATTGACGTCCGTGTCGTTCTGGAAACCAATGGCGACGGGCAGATTTTTGTCACCATGGAGGAATTTCGCCGCGTTTATCCCCGAACGCTAGATTTCATCCGCATGGGCGATGTGCGCCAACAAGAAACCCTCCGTGCTCTGTCTGAGTTAGGACTAGATAGCCAACAAGTCATCTTTTTGGGTTATCCCGACCGTGGGACGCCTCAGTTATGGCTACACCATTGGTCAAGGGAGAAACCCTATACCTCCCCCTATACCCGCACTTCCCACAGCCTCTATCATTTGACTTACAACCCGCATGCGGTTTATGCCGGAGAGGACCTGCTGGGCGACATCCGAAGTCTCATCGATTTTTATCGTCCAGATCTCATTATCTACCCTCACCCCGCCGATGCACACCCCGACCATTGGGGGTTGAGCAATTTCGTGCGCCTTGCCGTTTATCTAATCCAGCACCAACACCCTAGCTATCAGCCTGAGCTGCTGGCATACCTGATCCATCGTCCCGACTTTCCCTACCCAAAAAAATATGACCCTGACGCTGACCTCCTACCACCCAATAAGTTGTGGAGTGTGGATACAGACTGGTATCGGTTAGACCTAACCGAAGAGGAAATGGGGCGAAAAGAGCAAGCGACTCTAGCTTACCAAAGCCAGTTAGGGGCGTTATACAATCTGCTGCTGAGTTTCGTGCGCCGCAATGAACTGTTCGATCGCCCTGAAGCGAAAACTCTGGAGGCGGTTTATAACGGCGACCGAGAGCAGCCGGCCACTTGGTTGAACGCCATGGGAGAACCAATCCCGTCGATCAAAGAAGACCCGCGTGGGGATTTCATCACCCGCCGCTTGGTGCCGGCGTCGGATTGGGTAGCTTTGTATGCCGCGCATACCTTAGACGATGAACTGTGGCTGTGCGCCGAGTTACGCGGGCGAGCGAATGGGGCATTTACCTACATCCTTCGTCTTGTAGCGGTCGACGAGAACGAGCAGGTTTATCATTATTCCGCCGAAGGGCGCGCCGGACGGGCTGGTTTAGGCCTGTCTCTTATAC
>JAOAHK010000377.1 GCA_026415275.1 Anaerolineales bacterium | reverse complement strand
GTCTAGGGTATTTCCAAACATTGGCTCTTCAAATGATGTATAATCCATTTCAAGTGGAGTATCTGGCATGGAAATTGTTTGGTTTGGTTTGTCTTGTTTCCGACTCAGCGAGCGCAATCTGGCAAGCGTGGTCACCGACCCCTACGACCATCAGGTGGTCGGCTATGAGCCACTTAAGCTCAAAGCCGATATCGTAACCATCAGCCACGAAGCGCCCGGTCATGCCAATTTCAAAGCGGTTAAGGGAGTTGCCCATGTTCTGCGCGGGCCTGGCGAGTATGAAATCGGTGGGGTGTTCATCACCGGTGTTCAAACTAATGGACAAGGCAAACGCGACCCAAGTGAACCCCGCAACACGCTTTATGTTTTTGATTATAATGGAGTCACGGTTGCTCATCTCGGCGATATTCGCCGAGTCCCTAGCCAAACTGAAGTGGAAGCCTTAGGAAACGTGCATGTGGCTTTGGTTCCAGTTGGCGGCGGCGGAGGGTTGAGCGCTGCCAAGGCAGCCGAGATTGTCAGCTTGCTCGAACCTGGCATTGTCATCCCCATGCACTATCACACGCCAGGTTGCACCTTGAAGCTGGCACCATTGAGTAAATTTTTGAAAGAAATGGGAATCAAAGAGCTGGAGGAAAGCGACTCGCTAAAGGTCACTCCTTCGTCGATTCCTGAAGAAACTAAAGTCATTGCGCTAAAGGTTCAACAATCGCAAAAAGGATAGAGGCATGGCGGTAAAACTTCTGATGACCTGGGATATCCTTCCCGCAAAAGAGCAAGAATACTTCGAGTTTATGGTGCGCGAATTCATCCCTAGCATCGAAAAGCTCGGCTTGGAACCCTCCGATGCGTGGTTTACCGTTTACGGTGACCAACCCCAGATCATGGCTGCCATCCGCAGCTCCACACTCAGTCGTCTTCAACAGGTGCTAAACTCTGCTGACTGGCAACGCCTAACTGAACAATTGTTAGACTATGTGGAAGAATTAAAGCTCAAGGTTGTGGAGGATCGACCGGGTTTCCAACTTTAGAAACCCCGATTGGTCATGCTTTCGACAGTTGGCGCCAAAATTCTCGCCTGGTATGCAGAGAACGCCCGCTCCCTCCCCTGGCGCGGGCGTTCTTCCCCTTATCAAATCTGGGTGGCTGAAATCATGCTTCAACAAACACGAGTGGAGACAGTTATCCCCTATTATTTGCGTTGGATGGAACGCTTCCCCGATGTTGCCAGTTTAGCAGCTGCCCCCGAAGAAGAAGTGCTACGCTATTGGGAGGGGTTAGGATATTACGCCAGAGCGAGAAACCTCTGGCGTGCCGCCCAAAAGATTCAGCATGAGTATCAAGGGGAATTGCCTTCAGACATTTCCTCTTTGCGCAAACTGCCCGGCATTGGGGAATATACCGCCGCAGCGGTTGCTTCTATTGCCTTTGGGCAGAACGAAGCGACTTTAGATGGCAACGTCCGGCGGGTTCTTGCCCGTCTCACCGCTTGTCGCCTCCCGTTGCGAACCCCGCAAAGTGACCGCGAGCTCCTGAAATTTGCTCGGGCTCAGCTTCCCATTGGTCGCGCCGGCGAATACAATCAGGCTTTGATGGATCTTGGCGCAACTATTTGCACTCCCCGCCAGCCGCGCTGCGAACGTTGCCCCTTATCTACCGATTGTCAAAGCTTCCAACAAAACATCCAAAACGAAATCCCAATTACCAAACCCAAAAACGTTCTTCCCCATTATGTTGTCACCGCCGCAGTCATTGCCCGGAATGACAAGCTTCTTATCGCCCAACGCCCATCGCAGGGACTATTGGGCGGAATGTGGGAATTTCCAGGTGGCAAATGTCAGGCTGGAGAAAGTTTAGAAGCCTGCCTAAAGCGAGAAATCCGCGAAGAGCTCGATTTGGAAATCGAAGTCGGCGCATCCTTTGGCGTTTATCGTCATACCTACACGCACTATCGCGTCACGTTACATGCTTTTCTTTGCACAATTCCAAACGGGCATCAACCCACTCCACTGGAAGGTCAAACTTTCCAATGGGTGGAGCGAAAGCAACTTTCTCAATTTCCCATGGGCAAAATTGATCGTCAGATCGCCCGTCAGCTCCTTGGTGAGGGCTAGCCATGTTGATTGTCGATGCCCACCAAGACCTAGCTTGGAACATCCTCACCTTCCGGCGAGATTACAGCCGCTCGGCTGCCGAAATCCGCCAGTCCGAAGCTGGCAGTTCCATTTGGGAATGGAACGGCGATACCCTTCTCGGCTGGCAAGACTATCAGCATGGGCAGGTTATGCTGGTCTTTGCTACCCTCTTTGCTGCCCCCTTGCGTAAAAAACTGGGCGACTGGGATACTCAGTGTTATGCAGATAGCCGCCATGCTAAGAAGCTTTATCGCGCCCAGTTGGACGTTTACTATAACTTAGCAGAGCAGCACCCACAAAAGTTCGCCCTGATCCGGACAAAAGACGAGCTACACACCCTGCAACACGATTGGAGTCAGGAGAAAGAGACCCATCCCGTTGGTTTCATCCTGCTAATGGAAGGCGCTGAGGCGATCGAGCATCCCCAAGAGGTTGAGGAATGGTGGGATTTGGGGGTGCGCATTCTCGGACCGGCTTGGGCAGGCAACGCTTTCTGTGGCGGCACCCACGAACCCGGCGGGCTGAGCAAGTTAGGGCAGCGATTGCTCGAGGCAATGGCAGGGGTGGGGTTTGCATTGGACATCAGCCACATGGACGAAAAAGCCGCCTTGCAAGCAATTGACATTTACGAAGGCAGCGTGATAGCCACTCATGCCAACGCCAAAGCGCTCTTGAAGGGGACTGATAGCAATCGACACCTCTCCGATGCAGTTATCCGCCACCTTGTCGAACGGGATGGTGTGGTGGGTGT
>JAOAHK010000376.1 GCA_026415275.1 Anaerolineales bacterium | reverse complement strand
GCCTTGTAGACGGGGTATTAACCACTTCATCACCAAGCCCATCTGCTGCAGGTTTTCAGCGCCGACTTCGGCAATGGCTTGACGCACTAACGCCTCCAGCTCGGCTTCACTCATCGCTTTTGGAAGGTAGCTTTCTAAGATGGCTAGTTCGTCGCGACTAGCAGCAGCTAGATCAGTCCGCCCTGCGCGTTCGGCATCGGCAATGGCTTCATGGCGGGCTTTAACTTCCTTCTGCAAGATTCCTAAAACAGCGTTGTCATCCAATTGCACCCCTTTCTCCACTTCTAGCAAGCGAATCGCAGCCAAAGCCATTCGCAAGGTGCGCTTTTGTACGTCGTTATTGGTGCGCATTGCTTCTTTTAGATCGTTCTGAAGTTTTTCTTTAATACTCATGGCTTCATTATACCTTATCGGAGATATACAAACTTGCTTAACGGCTTCCTTTAGTAGTTAGCCCATTGGAAAACGAACTCGTTGACCACCAATCAGATGGAGATGCAGATGAAAAACAGCTTGTCCGGAGTCGCGCCCGGTATTGATAATCGAGCGGTAACCACTCTCAGCAATCCCTTGTTGGATTGCTAACTGTTTTGCCACCCAAAAGAGATGCCCAATAAGGGGTTTGTCTTCTTCGGTCATCGCATTGATCGATGCAATGTGCTTAATAGGTACGATGAGGATGTGAACAGGAGCAACTGGATGAATGTCTTGAAAGGCTATCACCAGTTCGTCGCGGTAATAAACCTTGGCTGGAGCTTGTCCGACGATAATGCGACAAAAAACGCACTCTTCCATAGTGCTCTTCTCTCAGGAAAGCAACTCGCCACTCATTTCTTCACCCATAAGGGTGGTTAGTCTGACATTGCTGATTTGGTTGGTTTTTGGTTGCGAGACAAGTGCGTTGACGCGTAGATAATTGTCACTCAAACCGCTGGCGTACCAACCTTGAAGCGGGATATAGCGCGCAGATTCCCATAAAACGCTAACGATCTTTCCGAGGAAGGCGCGGCGATAAGCCTGAGCTGACATAGCAATCGTTTTCCGAACTTGTTCGCTGCGTTGTTTACGAATGGAAGGGGAAACTTGACTGCTCAGCCGGGCGGCTGCTGTGCCAGGACGAGGCGAGAAGGTAAATACATGCCCGCCCGCAAACTCCATATCCTGAATGAAATCTAAGCTTTGGGCAAATTCGTTTTCGTCTTCACCGGGGAAACCTACAATTATGTCTGTTGTAATTGCAACATTGGGGATAAGGGCACGTGCAGTTTCAACCAACCGGGCATATTCTGTAGGCGTGGTCTTTCGCGCCATGCGCCTCAGCGTTTCTGCGCAGCCAGATTGTAATGGCAAGTGCAAATGGCGGCATAAACGCGGATTTTCCCACAGACGGAAAAAGTTTTCATCTAGGTCCCATGGTTCTAAAGAGGATAGACGCAGACGCGGTACATCGCATTCTTGTAAAATAGCTTGTACCAGATGGCGCAAGTGAAGCGGAGGCGAGAAATCCTGGCCCCACGAACCCAAATGGACACCACTTAAAACGATTTCTCGGACAACTGGAACACTGTCTTCAGCGTCTTTGTCTTGACCTAATGCAGCTCGAATATCCGCCAAAATGTCCCGAATCGAGCGACTACGCCCTGCGCCGCGCGCTAGGCGGGTGATGCAGAAGGTGCAATGATTGTCACAGCCATCCTGCACCTTGATAAACATCCGTGTGCGATGGCGGTTTCCCGGCAAGGGTTCCCGCTCTAATGGTTCAAGATCATGTAGTTCGGTCAATTGACTAACCAGAGTGTCTTTTTGGTTGTTAGGGACGATGTGTGTAACTCCAGGTAGCGCTTGGGCTTCGTTTGGGTGCATTGTCACCCAACATCCGGTTAGCACGATCTGTTTTGCACCTGCGCGAAAGGCTTGGCGGGCTTTGGCACGCGAATCAGAATCGGCGGCCGCAGTTACCGTGCAAGTGTTGATCACCGCCAAGTCTGCGCCCTTAGGAGTTTCTGCAATAGTATAGCCAGCCGCGCGAAATTGACGAGCTAAAGTTTCTAGCTCGCTCTGGTTTAAGCGACAACCAACCATATCCAGAAAAACCCGCATTGTTTTTGCTCTCAACGACTTGATTTTAACTGAAATACTCCAAATTTGGGGAGATGGCAAGCAACATCCAAGGCTCAGAAGTCAACTTATATTGGAGTTGGGAAAATTTGTGTTGAGGAAATTTCTCAAAATCTTGCAAATTTGCGCAGTTGTTGGTATAATATAAATCAATATTTATCAAGTCTTATCATTTGCTGTTAATAATCGATGGACACTGCGCAGATTACCTCTTCTCTTTCCCTTATCCCCGCTCAACGGCACGAGTTGCTTTTGAAATATTTAGCTGCCCAGCGCATCGCTTCCTGCGCCGCTTTGGCTGAAGCATTGAATGTCTCTGAATCTACGGTGCGCCGTGACTTAGAAATTCTCGAAAAGCAGGGTCTGATTGAGCGAACGCGGGGAGGGGCGATCTTAAATGAGCGCATTCGCTATGAAGCTGAGTATGTACAGCGTGCCCAGCGAATGATTGAGGAGAAACGCCTTATCGGGCGCGCGGCGGCGGCGTTGGTGGAAGCCGGCGATGTCGTCTTTGCTAATTCGGGCACAACGACCGAACAGGTTTTGCGCCACATTCGGGGTGTTCCGAATGTCACTGTATTTACCAATAACACATCATTACTCAATGACAGTTATGATATCGATTATGAATTGGTCATGTTGGGCGGAAGTTATTTGCCGCTTTCCAAAGCGGTTGTAGGCCCTTTGACATCCTCAAACCTCAGTCAAGTCTACGCCACAAAAACATTTATCGGGATAGAAGGCATTAGTCTGCGCTATGGATGTACGG
>JAOAHK010000375.1 GCA_026415275.1 Anaerolineales bacterium | reverse complement strand
CTCGCATCAATCCCACCGCCATTTGTTCTTCGGCTTGCACTAAAGGGGCCAGGCTAAGAGAAACCACCCGACGTGTGCCATTTCTCTGGCGAATTACGATGCCTTCTAAAACCAAAGGGTGGCGCTCGATCAAAACATGATGTAAGGCAGTATGAACACGTCTTTCACCTTCCTCGCCCTCTAAAATGGCCCCTATGGATTGCCCAATCAGAGAGTCCGTTTCCCAGCCTGCCTGCCCACTGGCTGCCATATTTGCAGAAAGTATGCTCCCTCGATCATTGAGGGTCAACAACCCTTCTCTCATCCCTTCCACAATGAGGCTCAAGCGATGCTTGTCTTTCTCAATTGTGCGAAATAAGTGAGCATTTTCAAGCGACGTGGCAGCATGATCAGCCAACAGTGAAACCACCCAACGTGCAGTTTGGTCAAATGCCTTTTCCTCATCTGACTCTAATACAATAACCCCCCAAAAATTTTCGCCAGTGCGAATCGGAATGACCAACTGTGTCTTCGAACTAGGAAAAAAGTATAACGGCTGTGTTGATTTGGCTCTTTGCCTGATTCCACGATCAGAGGAATACATCGCATATACTTTCTTGAAATGCTCCCCCAGATTGGGTAAGGGAACAAAATTCTCCGCACGAGCGGAGGTTTGGCCCTCATCCAATATGATAAGTCCAGCTTTGGCTTGTATCAAAGCCATGGCCACCTCTAATGTATAATCCACAATCGTCTGAGGTTCTAACATTTCATTGAGTCTTTGTGAGGCTTTTTGAATTATCCCTAATTGACGAACTCGCTCCTCTAAAGCCTGATCGGTAATGGTGTGTAGGCTCGCTTGTTCCAGAGCTTGTTCCCCCAATTCCATAAGCGTCTGGAGGCGAAGAACATCGGCACTATCAAAGTAGCCATCGCCTTTCTTGTTGAATAAAACGAATACCCCTATCAACTCACCCGTTGATCGAACCAGCGGGATGCTTAGCATAGAATGCAAGGGGTATCCTTGGTCTTTCACTAAAAAGCCCTTCTGAAAATCCAATCCATTCAAAAATAGCGGACGTTGCTGTTCCACCAACCATCGGGCTAAAGAATTCTCGTAAATATTAGAAGGTAATGGTTCGCGACGCCAATAGCCACTTTCGGGAAATCCTATAACTTCCCATTCTTTGGAAGCCGGATCCTTGATTAGAAAACCACCGCCTTCAGAAGGTAATTGTCTCAGCGCATACTGATAAAGCAACATCAATACATCATTCAAATTCAGTGTACGTCCCATCAATCGTAGACTGACCTCAAACGCACTTTGTAATTCAGCCCGTCTTCGTAGGCTTTTTGCCACATCTCCGGTAATAATGGCAAAAACCATAAGCGCAATTGCTACTCCCCCCATTTCAAATGCAGGTCGCAAACCCCAAGCGGCGTCATACAGCCCAATCATGTGCACGACGAAGACTATACTGAAGAAAAGAGCTATAACCAAGGCCGGCAATGTTCCGAGAAAAACCGCAGCAGATAAAACCGGAATTAGGCTGAGATAAATTAGAGGATTAGGGGAACCGGCTCTAAAGGCAGGACCGCTCTGAAAGAGTACCAACAGGACCAAGCAGGATGCAATTAGAGTGATTCCTTTTCCTAATTGCTTATCCCCCAAACGAGGAGTAATTTGATCCCAGGTAACAATTTTGCGCTTCAAATCAGTAACATCCATCCTAGCGAAAAAGTAAGTCCAAAATTAGCTGCAATTCCAAACGACAACGAATGCTCATGCAATCGTACGTAGGTATTCAGAAAAGCTATTAACACCCGATACCCTAAAACGACCATTCCAATTGGCCATGACCAAATGACCAATCCAAGAGGCAACCAGACTAATGCACTAAAAATAGCATTTGTGGTTAGAATTTTCCATTCAGGGAATCTCAACTGATCTTGTAACCATTGGGTTACACGCCCCCTCAGGGCAATTTCTTCAGTGGACGCCAACAGCGCGCCTACCACCACCCACCAATAGATTTTTCCTAAACTTCCACTCTGTGAAAGGATATCCACCAGTGGAAAATGATTAGATAGATAGGCTAAATGTACACCTAAAGTGATTCCTGCTATTCCTCCACCTACTAGATAGAAAACCCAGTTATATAAACGCAATCCTAGCGCTCGAAACGCTAACGGCGCCCCTCTTATTGAGAGGAAATACATCGACAAAGGAAGCACAGACAAACCTGCGATGATTAACCAGAACCAGCCTGACAAGACAAAGCTTTCCCTTATGGGATAACTGAGACCCACTGCGATGCTCATCAGTGTAGTGATTAAAATCACCAATGTTAAAAGTAGTTCCGGATTTTGGTGCCCTTCTTTGATTGCTTCTTCTATCCCAACGTAGAATAGAAATGGTGCAAAAACGAACATCCCCCCGATGATTTTCCAGTGAACGTCAAGGCCACCCACCAAAGAGAGCAAGCCCACAATATTTCCTAGGATAAGAGCCGCCACAAGCAATCGAATCTTTTTGCGGGCAGAACGATATTGGGAATTTTTTATTTTCTCCCAATCGGGATTGATTTTAGCGAACAGAACATCAATCACTTATAGACCTACTCTTTCTTTTAATCCCAGCCCTCCACCTTACCTTTAGACCAACTTAATAGATACACAAATTTACTACTTTTACCAAAATTATACCAGAGCGGTTTTGCAATTTCGAGAAGAAGACGATAGAATAAGGATATCCCGTTGGACTCACAAAACCATCTGCTCCGAAATCCATTGATTCAGGCAATTTAGCAATGGCAACGCATCATCAAGTAGATTTGGGGGCTCCCGTACAGGCTTTACCAATACCCGCTTCTATTGAGGATCGGCAGGGCCGGGTTCTGGCGTGGAACACGAG
>JAOAHK010000374.1 GCA_026415275.1 Anaerolineales bacterium | reverse complement strand
AGTATATTTCGTTATAATTGGCTTTCCTCTGATTACTTCTGTAGTGATCATCATGGTAACTTTACAAATTTTGATCCAACCCTGGCGGCTATGGTTTGGAATTGAAAATTCTGAGGCATTTGTGGAACGAATTTTGCCACCCTATAGAACAATGAAAATAATGAATAAATTATTGCCAGCTGGGTCAACTGTACTTTTCATTTGGGAAGGTAGAGGATATTATTGTATTCATCATTGCATAGCGGACACTGAACCATCCAATTGGATAAGGCTGGTTACCGAAGCAGAGTGGAAAAGTGAAAAAGTTTGCGATCTCCTTAGAGAGCGACAAATTCGTTATTTCTTGTTGAACCGACAGGAAATTAATCGCATGCAGTTTCATGACCCAAATCAACTGCGAAATCGAGCGAATAGGTTCTTAATGTTTGAGTTCTTACCTAATTATGCCAAAGTGAATGAGCAAGATTCTTACTCATCTCTGTTCGAATTAATTTGTGATGACCAATAAGAGTCATTTATTCTGAGCAAGTTCTATATTCTTCCATATCACTAGTATCAGCGCAGGCAAACATGTTTTAGGAGCGATATGCTCGTATGGAAAACGAGTGGTATTGGAGCCTCGATTTTGCTTTTGATGAAGACCGTTGTTGGGTCTGCAAGGACAACGGTGCGGAGGACTTTGCAATTCTGAGACATATCACCCTGAATATGCTCAAGCAGAAGCACTCCTGCGAACAAGGTATCCATGGTAAATGGCTATTAACCGCTTAGAAGAAATATTACTTTCTCAAGGTCCTCAGTGGACTGGTTCGGATGGAAAATTAAGATGCTTTTGCCTCACCGACATGCCTTCACTTACGTTCTTTCTCAAAGGGCTGAGGGCTTCACCCGCGCCCGCACGTCCACCGCCGCTGCGCCTTTTCCCTCCTCCAGAACTCTGAGGGGGTTAATCTCAATCTCTGTCAGTTGGGGAAAATCGGCTGCTAATTGAGCAACGCGTTTGAGGACGTCAATTACTGCTAGACGGTCGGCTGCGGGCAGGTTGCGGTAACCGCGCAGCTTTCGTCCTGCCCATGTGGCTTGGAGAAGATGCTCGATTTCATCGTCAGTGATCGGCGCTAAAGCAAACCCTACATCTTGCAAGGCTTCAACTTCTAGCCCACCCGAACCAAACATAACCAAGGCCCCAAATTGCTCATCTTGGGTTGCACCAATAATCACTTCCTGTCCCGGCGGCACCATCCGTTGCACATAGACGCCTTCAATTCTTGCCTTAGGATGAGCCTGACGGACATTTTGGAGAATCACCTCAAAGCCTTGTGCTACGGCTTCCCCATCGGGCAAGTTGAGCAACACCCCACCAATATCCGATTTATGGGCAACCTCTGCCGAAGCCACCTTCATCACCACGGGGAATCCCATTTGCTCTGCCAATTGCACGGCTTCTTGGGCAGAGGTTGCCAATCGAACCGCCAAGGTTGGCACCCCGTAAGCCTCTAGGATATGATTGGTGACTTCAGCCGGCAGGGGCACCGAACTCCCCAAACTCAATGCCTTTTCTAAATAAGGCTGGAGCAAGTTCTTGACTCGTTCTCGGTCAACATTTGCTAGGGGTTGAGGCTGCGTTATTGGGCGGGCGAGGAAATCGGCGCGTTGAGCTAAAATTGCCAAGGCGGAAGCCGCTCGTTCTGGGAAGCGATATTCGGGAATGCGCGCAGCTCGGAAATGTTCGATGGCTTCCTGAATCAGGCGATCTCCCATTAAGGTAATTGCAACTGGTTTCTCGGAGTTATAAATGACCGGAATCAGGGCTTTGGCTACTGCCCCAGCGGTTTGCATCGGTAAGGGAGGGATGATCACCAACGCGCCATGCACACCCTCATCTGCCAACATTGCTCCCAAACAGGCGGCATATTGTTCGGGCGTTGCGGTAGCCAGCATGTCCACCGGGTTGTGAAAACTGGCGGCTGCAGGCAAAATTTCCTTTAGGCGGGCGACTGTTTCGGCTTTGAGTTCAGCCAATTGCATTCCGTTGAGCTCTAAGGCATCAGCGGCGGTGACGCCCGGACCACCTGCGCTGGTCAGAATGGCGATCGAACGTCCCTTGGGCAATGGTGACCACGCCAAAGCTCTTGCCCAGTCAAACATCTCCTCGCTCGTTTCTGCGCGAATCACGCCAGCGCGCCAAAAAGCGGCGCTAAAGGCACTTTCTCGCCCGGCAAGCGCTCCTGTGTGTGAGGCTACCGCGCGTTGACCGCTGGCAAATCGTCCTACCTTTAGGGCAACAATTGGCTTGACTCGCGAAACCTTTTCTGCTTCACGCACAAAGCGCCGCCCGTCGCGCACCCCTTCCAAATAAAGGGTTAGAACCTTTGTGTGGGCATCTAGAGCTAACGGCGCCAGAACGTCGGTTTCACAAATGTCAGCCTGATTCCCTAAACTAATCAGATGGGAAAGCCCCAAATCCTGACCGCGCGCCCAGTCCACCACAGCAGCCATGATAGCGCCAGAATGAGAAATAAATGCCACATCGCCGGGTCGCGGTGGAGGTGGTGGGAGAAAAGTGGCATCCAAAGGTAGATGCGTATCCATAATGCCAATACAGTTTGGGCCTAATAAGCGGATAAAGTATTTGCGGGCAATGGCAACGCATTCTTCCTCTAGGGCAGCGCCCTCCTCCCCAGTTTCGCGAAAACCACCGGCGCCAATGATAGCGGCGCTGATGCCGCGCCGTCCACAGTCGCGCAGCAAACCTGGAATCGCCGGGGCTGGAACCAATAAAATGGCTAAATCCACCGGCTCTGGCACTTCGAGAATGTTGGTATAAACTTTGTGCCCCAATAGCGTGCCGCCTTTGGGATTAACGAAATGAAGAACACCGGGATAGTTGCTTTGTAC
>JAOAHK010000373.1 GCA_026415275.1 Anaerolineales bacterium | reverse complement strand
GATCAAAGTGAGCAGGAGAGAATCAAGCAACTGAGTTCCGCTGAATTTTTACAAACCCTTCATCTCTATCTGGAGATTTTTCCTAACACGCTCATATCGTTGCTGAGAAACGCAATCGCTCTGATCCAATTAGAGGATGAACCAGCATGGGGGGGAAATGCACGGCGAGCACTCGGTTTGGGTGTGCCGGTGGTGGGTTTTGAGCTTCCTTCACTGGATGAGGCAGTGGGTTCTGCAGGATACCTTGTTCCGCAAGGGGATGAGCGATCTCTTTCCGCTGCGTTAATAACCTTAGTGGTGGAGGAAGAGGTTTTGCATAGCTTACGGAGAAACGCGCTGCAACAAGCGATGCGCTGGGAGCAGAGGATTTTTCGCAAAGGGTTGCTTCGCTTATATCAGCAAGCAGTCTCAAGGATCGGGGAACGAATACACGAATAAAGCAGACTTGCGTTGAGTGATCGGTTGCTTCACTGTCCGCCTACCTGCCCCGTAAGATACGTGTGCCAAACAGCCCTAGGAGGATACCTGCCAATAAAAAAATCGTTCCAACAATGCCCAGCATAGGGGAAGAGGCTGTTTCGGTTGGCGAAGGTTCGTTGGCTAGGGTTTCGGAATTTTTCTGTGCTCCGAAGTCGAGATACGTTTCATCCCCGGCATTCAATTTTATAGTAATTGCATTGATCGTCGTAGGGTTGTAGCCGTTGGGGATGGCAACCGAGATGGTGTATTCTCCTTCAGGCAGATCGTTGAAGCAAACTGGGTCGCTGCCGCTGCGCGATTCAGCGGTAAAGGCGGCTTTGCCAGACCGCTCTGATAAGCTTATGGCGCCGCCAGGGATGGAATTTTCGCTTTCTTGCCGCAGTGCATCGCCGTTGACATCCTCATATAAGAGGACACAAATGATCCCTGTGCCCGGCAGTGGGGTTGGGGTGGGAATTGCAATGGTAGGGGTGGGGCTGGGTCCAGGTGTGGGGGTGGAGATAGTTGGACCTCCCAATCCAAGGAGGAGCTCTTGCCCGACAACGATATTATCCCCGGTCAAATTATTGAGCCCGCGCAATTCTTCAATCGGCACCCCTGAAATTAGGGAGATGCGAATTAACGTGTCGCCAGGTTGGACAATATAGATGATTCTCCNATCTGGGCCTGGTGTGGGCGTGGGGAACGGTGTCAGTTGAGCAGGGTAGGATGCGCTTGTTAGGGAGGGTAATGCCAGCATTCCCAGGAAGAATAGAAGGGAGACAGGAATCCAAAGCTTTCTCATGGAGGCGATTATATCATCAGAGCGATTTGCGCTGTGTGAGTGTCCATAAGGCAAGCAAAGCTAAAATGTTGAAACCAACGGCAACAGCGAGGTTGGCGAAAATTCCTATCCGATAAAGTGGCGCAGCTAAGAAGGCACCGAAGGCGCGGCCTAAAGAATGACTAGCTCCTGTAGAAGAGAGCATCGTTGCACGCTTTTCAGGCAAAATTTCACTCATCAGAGGGATGCTGCTGACGAGGGTCAACTCAAAAGTGATGTAAAAGAATAGCAAACCGAACACTGCTGCGGAGGTTGAACCTTGAGCTTGAGTTAGTCCTATGGCTGCAAGAATATTGAGCAAAATACCAAGCATCACGGTTTTTGGTTTCCCGAGCTTGTCCACAAACCCGGCGACTAGAAATTCGCCAGTAAACTCTGAGATACCGATCACGGCCGTGGTTGCGCCTAAAGCGGCAATTCTTAATTGAAAAGCATCTTCGAGCCAAACCCCAAACACCAAATTGATGACTTCGTTGGCGGCACTGATCGATAAACCGATCGCCAACCCATTCAAAGCCAAACTCGAGGTCAGGATGGTGAAAAAGCTATGCCGTTCACCAGGTAGTTTAGCGGGAGCTTGGTCAGCGGCAAGTTTGGAAACAATTCCAAGCAAGAGCAACGCACCAAAAATTGCAAATACTCCAAATGGCGCTGTCCAACCAAAACGAGCGATCAGAAGACCAACTAGAGGAACACCGATCAGAAAGGATAAGGACCACCCTAGTTCCATCAATGCCATGACTCTTCCCCGCGCTTGGTAGGCGACTTTGTCCCCGATATAAGCTAAGAGGGAAGGATCGAAAATATATTTTCCCAACATGGTCAATAAGAGAGCCATGGCAAAGAAGGTATAAGTTTGCCGAAAAAGATTAAGCTACAGCCCAAGGTAAACAAAATGAAACCAACAACCATTCCTGTCTTCCGCCCGCGACTGTCACCAATACTGGCAAAGATAGGCGCCAATGCACCAAAAAGAGAGCGGACGGTGATTATCAAAGAAAGTTGCTCCAGTGAAACGCCTAAAGCAGTTCGAAAAATCCCTAAAAAGGGATAAACCATGCGATACATGGTATTGAGTAAGATGCGAGCAAAGGTGAAAAAGGCAAGATGACGCCCGGGGATTGGAAAAGAAATTTTGATCATGCTATGTTTGAGGTGAAGGTGAAGAACTGCGCCGCTGCGCTTGAGGTAGGTGATCGAGCAAATCTGCTAAACTCCAACAGGCTCCGGTAAGCAGGATGACCAAAGCCAGAAAGATATAACGCAAAACCCCAGCTTGATTGTTGAGGATAGGCATTTGTGGGTGCAAGATATATTCTGCGCTTCGCAAAGCGATCAAAAGTGCTGCTACAAATAGAAAATTGACCATGCCACTGATGCGCGGGTTGGCAATGAGTATGGTGGCAATTTGAAAGATCAGCCCGATGACCGCAAAGTTGAGTGGAATCCGAAAGCGCGGTTCGGCAAGAAAGAGCCCATTCCAACTCACCTGCATCACCCAGAGAGACATGGGTAAAAAGAGCAGCCAAAAGATCAGCGCACTGCGTTGCAAGGCAATTGACCAGGAAAGCAAGTTGATTTTTTGACGAAAGAAACCGTATAAG
>JAOAHK010000372.1 GCA_026415275.1 Anaerolineales bacterium | reverse complement strand
TAGCGATGCAGCGGGCTAATCCGATCAGGATCAGTCCGGTCATATATTCGGGGTAGTTGTGCAAGAAGAGCATAGCCAGGAAGAACATTAGGATCGGGCCAACAATCCAATTTTGGAGCAGCGAAAGCCCCAAGACCCTCCAATTGCGGAAGACATCGCCCAATTCCTCATAATGCACTTTTGCTAACGGCGGGTACATCATCAGGATCAAGCCAATCGCAATTGGAATATTCGTCGTCCCAATGGATACAACCTCATTGAAGCGGTGAACGCTATCGGGAAAGAGAAAACCAATCCCGACACCAATCGCCATAGCGAGGAAAATCCACAGCGTTAAGTAACGATCAAGAAATGAGAGGCGGCGGGTGATGCTTGTTGGAAGGGTGAGCGTTGTCGCAATATCGTTCATTTTGGGATTGCCTCCATTACAATTTGTTTTTATCTTCCTTAATGTGGGTTTGAAAAAATCTTGCAAATCCCTTTCTCAAGAGGGCTGTTTGCAAATTGAGACAATTCATTTGCTTTGCTCTCTTTCGGATAGATCCGATTGAGTGGCTAAATCCTTCAGTAAGGGCAGGATCTCCTTCTCGATTGAATTGCGAACGCTGCGGAAGTCCGCCATTTGATCGCTTTTGGCGGGATCGGGAAAGCTATGATGGATGCGCTTTCCCGGCCCCAACCAAAGCGGACATTCCTCTGCGGCTGAGTCACAAACAGTGATCACGACATCAAAGGTTTCATTGCGCAATTCATCGACATGCTTAGAGCGGCCTTGATGTTGGATGCCAATCTCTGCCAAAACTGCTAGCGCTTTAGGGTGGACGTAGCCGGCTGGTTTCGTGCCAGCGCTAAAAGCCTGCCACTCGTCCGCTAATTTTGCATTGACGAGGGCTTCTGCCATTTGCGAACGGCAGGAGTTGCCAGTGCACAAAAAGAGTACTTTGCGTTGATTTGCCATCGATTTCACCTCATTCTGAATCGGGATGTTTGGTAAGGAGTTTTGGATCAAGGTGAGGACTGCAAATGGGTTGACGTTGTTGAACGCGGTCTGGGTCAAGAAACGCTCTTAGCGCGATGTTTAATTGCTCCAAAGCCGCACGGTTTACAGAATAATAAATCCAGCGTGCATCGATCGTATCCCGCTTGGCTTTGATCAAACCGGCTTGGCGCAAGATGGCAAGGTGATGGGAGATCAAGTTCGGTGGCATCTCCAATTTCTCGCCTAACTCGCAATTACAGTATACTCCTTCCATCAAAAGGTCGAAAATACGCAAGCGATTGGGTTCTGCCAAAGCTTTCAGGTAGGTGATCAGGGAATCTTCTTTGATGGAGAAAGGCGCGCCTTGCTTGGGTTTATATTTCAACATGCATTGAATTATAAACCCGATGATAAGTAGGGCAAGGAAAGAAATCATCGAAAGAATAGGAGAGGTTGCTACAGTTTTCTAGAGCATTGGCGTTTGGAGTTTATGGCATTCACACCTGCACCACCTAGCGGCGGGGTAAGCCTGCTATCCGTAGCCCTTACTACTTCGACAAACTTGGACAGCGTTTCTATCCCTTTCCTGCTGAGAGAGGAGAATAGATTGACACGCAGCCGCTCCTTCCGTTTGGAATGAAAAAAGGGGAAAGTCTTCTGTAACATTCTCCCTGACCAGAACGTTTTAATATTTGCAGGGAATGGAATCGAAACCACATTGGAA
Source organism: Anaerolineales bacterium (assembly GCA_026415275.1). Lineage (GTDB taxonomy): Bacteria > Chloroflexota > Anaerolineae > Anaerolineales > UBA4823 > NAK19. The sequence continues at coordinate 1,206 of JAOAHK010000372.1, read as the reverse complement.
AGGTGGTGACTCAGCTTATTAGTGGATTGCTATGCTCATTACTAACACATTCAAGGAATAGCCATTCTAAGAGGAGGATGACCCAATGAAACGTCTTACGATGATAGTGAGCTTGGTCTTCGTAGCCGGAATGCTGATCAACGCTTTGCCGGCAGCAGCCCAAAGCCCAAAGAGCATGATTGGGGTGAACGTTGTGCTGAACACTGTGCTGAGCGATGGCATTCTTTCTGATCTGGGTCGGTTTGGAAAAATTCGCGATATGGTGCCAGAAATCAATGCCCTGACCATGCAGATTCGTGCGGGGGAGCTAGAGGCGCTTCGCGCTTTGCTCTATGTGGCGGCTGTCAACCCCGATGCGGAGCGCACTGGCGCGCCAGTGGACACCATCTCTTTTGAAGATTTTAGCAACGGACTCAGCACTTGGGATTTGGACGCAATTAATGTGACCGATTTCGGCTTTTATAACCGTCAAGTAGCATACGATGGGGATGGCGTATATGTTGCTGTCTTAGATACCGGTCTGGTGGACACTTGGCGCCAATTCTTCCCGCAAGAACGCATTGCGGTTGAATACGCCAAATCCTTTGGCGGTGGCGGCGGCGAGGTGGGCTTTGTCTCCGAGCAACCTAACAAGTGGGAGCACGACCAAAACTCGCATGGCACCCACGTCACCAGCACCATTCTCGGTTATAGCTCACGTGGGGTGCCGGTCAACGGGGTAGCTCCGAAAGCGAAGGTGATTCCGGTCAAAGTGCTCAATCAAAACGGATCAGGGTGGTCTTCTGTGGTCGCCCGGGGCATCGTCTATGTGGCGGACTTGAAAGCCGGACCCTTGGCAAATACTCCGGTAGTAATCAATATGTCGTTGGGTGGCCCGGTGCTAGATGCGATGGAAAAAGCCGCCATCGATTATGCGATTAGCAAAGGAGTCATTATTGTCGCTTCGGCGGGCAACAGCGGCACGCGGGGAATGGGGTATCCCGGAGCTTATGCACCGGTTATCTCTGTGGCTGCTTCTGGCTGGATCGGTGAATGGTCTCCCGTTGGAAATCGCGGATGGTGGTATAACCTAGACGTAACCGAGCCGACAAACCCTGCTGACTTCTACATCACCAATTTTTCCAGCCGCGCTTTGCCTGGGCAAGACCTCGATGTCGCTGCGCCTGGTTCTTGGGTGGTAGGTCCTTATAAGCTTAACAGCGGAAA
>JAOAHK010000036.1 GCA_026415275.1 Anaerolineales bacterium | reverse complement strand
GGCCTGATTTTGTCAAGATTGCTGAAGCCCATGGAATCCCTGCGCGACGGATCACCAAACGAGAAGAAGTTATGGATGCTTTGCAATTCGCTGATCAAACTCGAGGCCCGGTTTTGTTGGATTTCTGGGTGGAGAAAGAGGAAGCGGTTTACCCCATGGTGCCGGCCGGTGCAGATTTACACGACATGATCCGGCGGCCGATGCGGGAAAACACTGCCGCTTGAGTGAGTCGGATATGGATTGAACTCGCGGAGGATAAAATGCAACACACACTAATTGCTATTGTAGAGAATAAACCTGGTGTCTTGAATCGGGTTGCTTCCTTGTTCCGGAGGCGTAACTTCAATATCGAGTCGCTCAATGTGGGTCATACAGACCGCAAAGATATCTCGCGGATGACGATTGTGATCAACAGCGACGAGGTAGATGCCCGCAAAGTGGAAGCCAATTTGTATAAGTTGGTGAATGTCATCGATGTTCACGATGTGTCCACGCAGCCAGCCGTAATCCGCGATTTGGCTCTGATCAAAGTAAAAGCCGCTCTTGACCAACGCGCTGAGATCGCTAACTTAGCCTCGATCTTTCGCGGGCGCATTGTGGATGTAGCGGCAGACTCAGTTATTGTTGAGATAACAGGCACGGAGGATAAAATCGAAAGTCTGGTAGAGCTTTTACGTCCTTTTGGCATTTTAGAGATGGTGCGCACCGGCCAAGTTGCCATGTTGCGGGGTGGCTATGAGCCTGTGCGCCATACACCGGGTGCTGGTTCGAACGGTTACCATCCTGAAGAAATGCTGGAAATGGATTAAACCCCCCTTTTTGAAAGGATTTTTATGGCAAAGATTTATTACGATCAGGATGTTGATCCTAGCTTGATTCGCCAAAAGAAAGTCGCCGTCATTGGTTTTGGTTCGCAAGGGCATGCCCATGCCCTTAATCTGCGCGATAGCGGTGTTGATGTCAGGGTGGGGCTGCGCCGGGGTAGCAAAAGTTGGCAAAAGGCGCAGGAACAAGGCTTACCTGTTTTTGAGGTAGCCGATGCAGTACAGCAGGCAGATGTGATCATGGTACTTTTGCCGGACACTGAACAGCCCAAAGTTTACGAGCAGTCCATCGCCCCTTACCTAAACAATGGCAAGACTTTGATGTTTGCACATGGATTCAATATTCGATATGGCACCATTCAACCTCCGAGCAATGTCGATGTCAGCATGGTAGCACCGAAAGCTCCTGGTCATCGTGTGCGCGAAATCTATGTCGAAGGTGGTGGAACGCCTTCTCTTTTGGCAGTACATCAAGATGCCAGCGGAAAAGCCAAGGAAAATGCGCTTTCTTATGCTCATGCTCTTGGAGCGACCCGCGCTGGCGTTTTAGAGACCACCTTTGCCGAAGAGACTGAAACCGACTTGTTCGGAGAGCAGGCGGTTTTGTGCGGGGGCGTGACTGCGCTGGTCAAGGCTGCGTTTGAGACTCTGGTAGAAGCGGGTTATCAACCAGAATTGGCTTATTTTGAATGCTTGCATGAACTCAAGCTGATTGTTGATCTGATGTACCGCGGCGGGTTGAATTACATGCGCTACTCCGTCTCTGATACCGCTGAACACGGCGATTACACGGCTGGGCCGCGTTTGGTCACCGAGGAGACCCGACACACCATGTGGGAATTGCTCAGGGATATACAAGATGGGAGTTATGCCAAACGGTGGATCGAAGAAAACCAAAACGGTCGGCCGTGGTTTAACGAACGGCGAAAACAAGAACAGAATCACCTGATTGAGCAAGTGGGCGCCAACTTGCGGCGGATGATGCCGTTTATCCAACCGGTGGAAATTAAACCCGGTGAGTAACTCTCACAAAGGTTCAAGGTGAAGGAAGGATGAATCCGACAACGCTCAATCCTAACTACGTTCGTATCTTCGACACGACCTTACGCGATGGTGAACAATCCCCTGGAGCAAGCCTAACCTCTGCTGAAAAGTTGGAAATCGCTCGCGCTCTAGCTCGCCTTGGGGTAGATGTGATTGAAGCTGGTTTTCCCGCTGCCTCTCCAGATGACGCAGAAGGGGTACGCATGATCGCTGAGCAGGTAGGGAATACCATGTGGGGAGATGGTGAGACCACACGCCGCATACCGATTATTTGTGGATTAGCGCGCGCCAATAAACAGGATATCGATGCAGCTTGGAATGCGGTGAAATACGCTGCCCATCCGCGCATCCATACCTTTATTGCTACCTCACCGATCCACATGCGTTATAAGCTGCGCATGGACCCCGAAGAAGTGGTGGAGCGGGTGAAAGAGATGGTTGCTTACGCGCGCTCACTTTGTGAAGACGTTGAGTTTTCTCCAGAAGATGCCGGACGCAGCGAACCTGAGTTTTTGTATTTAGTTCTTTCTGAGGCAATAAGAGCTGGCGCCACGACGTTGAACATCCCTGATACAGTGGGATATACCACGCCAGATGAGTTTGGCGCTCTAATTCGTAACATTATTGCAAATACAGATGGGATCGATAAGGCTATTGTCTCAGTGCACTGCCACAATGACCTTGGTTTAGCCACAGCCAATACGATTGCTGGTATTCGTGCCGGCGCCCGCCAAGCAGAAGTGACAATTAACGGTATCGGCGAACGCGCCGGGAACACCTCTTTGGAAGAGGTGGTGATGACCTTACATACTCGCCGGGCGATGTTTGGCTTGACTACGGGGATCGACACCACGCAGATTACTCGCGTTAGTCGCATGGTCTCGACTTATACCGGTATCCCGGTTCAACCCAACAAAGCCATTGTTGGTGCTAATGCTTTTGCACATGAAGCGGGTATCCATCAGGATGGGATGTTGAAACATCAAGAAACTTATGAGATTATGCGCCCGGAGACGGTTGGGCTGGGGCGCTCCAAATTGGTGATGGGCAAGCATTCCGGGCGGCATGCTCTGCGCGTGCATTTAGAAGAACTGGGCTACCAGCTATCCAAAGAAGAGCTCGATGCTGCCTTTGAACGATATAAAGAGCTTGCTGATAAGAAAAAAGTGATCACGGAAGCCGATTTAGAGGCTTTGGTGGGCGATCAGGCAAGCCGTGGTGACGAATTCTACACGCTTGACGGATTGCAAGTAGCTTGTGGGACCATGGGAATGCCGACTGCTACGGTTCGCCTAAAGGGACCTGATGGGCAGACCCATGTGCATGCTGCCATTGGCACTGGGCCCGTTCATGCAACCTATTGTGCTATCGATGCTATTGTTGGAGCTCCTAACACTCTGTTGGAATTCAATGTCCATGCCGTCACCGAAGGGATCGATGCCCTAGGTGAAGTGACGGTTCGCTTACAGGCCGAAAATCCCAATCTGCATGAACGCACTTCTCCGCAAAACGGCTATGTCCGCACGCGTACTTTCGGTGGTTATGGCGCCGATACAGACATTATTGTGGCAGCAGCCAAAGCCTATTTAGCTGCATTGAACAAACTACTTGCAGCTAGCGGATTTTCGCGCAACGGTGGAAACTAGCCACTCTAAGCGAGCGGATTTGATAAAAGTGTTGAAAGGAGAAAAAGCAGATGAATCCAAAAGAAACGTCTCGTTCGACTAACCCCCCTCATTTGGGGGATTATCATCGCAATCGCCTATACCCTCGCCACTGGGACATGTCTTCTATTACCCATCATAATGGCACAGGGCAATCTATCCGAGGTAGATGAACAAGCCAATGGTGAACCGATTGAGAACGATCCCTTTGGCGCAAATCTATCGCCTAAAGCGTTTGAGGAATGGCAAATAGGCCGACATTACCCCAGCGACGATACCTATCGTTGCGATACTTTTTCCGCGTTTTAGGAAGATGAGAAATCCGCGGACATTATTCGAAAAAATTTGGGAACGCCACGTCGTAGTGGAGCAGCCGGGCTCGCCGGCGGTTTTGTACGTTGACTTACATTTGATTCACGAGGTGACCTCACCGCAGGCGTTCCAGGGCTTGCGCCAGCGTGGTTTGAAGGTGCGCCGTCCAGATCGCTGTGTGGCGACAATGGATCACTCTACACCCACGACACACCTTTCACCAAATGCCATCGATATCCAAGCTGCTAAACAATTAGAGCAATTGCGCCAGAATTGCGCCGAATTTGGGATTCGTCTCTATGATCTTGGTGATGAGCAACGCGGTATTGTGCATGTCATCGGGCCTGAGTTAGGCTTTACCCAGCCAGGCATGACCATTGTGTGTGGCGATAGCCATACAGCGACCCATGGCGCCTTTGGGGCGTTGGCATTTGGTATTGGTACCAGCGAAGTTGAGTTGGTGTTAGCGACGCAATGTTTGCTTCAATATCGCCCTAAGACCTACCAAGTCGTCTTTGTGGGACAGTTGCAACCCGGGGTTACCGCAAAAGATATGATCCTTGCCCTTATTGCTCAGATCGGCGTGGGGGGTGGTACTGGACATGTCTTCGAATACTGTGGTGAAGCAGTGCAAGCCCTGAATATGGAAGAGCGGATGACTTTGTGCAACATGTCCATCGAGGGCGGAGCGCGCGCTGGAATGATCGCCCCCGATGATGAAACCTTTGAATACCTTGCCAACCGTCCTTTCGCCCCGAAAGGGGAAGATTGGGATCGGATGGTTGCCTATTGGCGCACCTTACCTTCTGACCCAGACGCACAATACGACCGCTGTGTGACGGTTGACGTATCGAAATTAGAGCCAATGATCACCTATGGCACTAACCCGGGCATGGGTATACCGATAAGCGGTCGTATACCCGATCCTGAAAAGGAAAAAGATGCTGAAAGGCGAGCTGCACTGGAAAAAGCCTTGCGCTATATGGGTCTTCAACCCAACCAACCTCTGGTGGATCAACCTGTTGATGTCGTATTTATAGGAAGCTGCACTAATTCCCGTATCACTGACTTACGTCAAGCAGCACGATTGATCAAAGGACGCAAAGTTGCTGAGGGTGTGCGCTTGATTGTCGTTCCAGGATCCGAAAGCGTTCGCCGCCAAGCTGAAGCTGAAGGTTTACACCGAGTTTTCTTGGAAGCCGGTGGGGAATGGCGTTACGCTGGTTGTAGTATGTGTATCGCCATGAATGGTGATCAATTGCAACCTGGTCAAGTCGCAGTGAGCACCAGCAATCGCAATTTTGAAGGCCGCCAAGGGGACGGCGGTCGAACACTGTTAGCAAGCCCTCTAACTGCTGCTGCGGCTGCCGTTCGAGGACGGATAACTGATCCAAGGAGCCTAATGGATGCAACCCTTTGAGCGCCTAAAATCTGCATTGATCCCTATCTTGCACAACGATATCGACACTGACCAGATTATTCCAGCGCGCTACTTAAAGGTCACCGATAAAGATGGCCTAGCTGAGGGCTTATTTGCCCGCTGGCGTTACTTGCCAGATGGTTCGCTCAATCTGGATTTCCCGCTCAATCAAGCTCGATATAAGGGGCGACAAATTCTATTGGCGGGTGATAATTTCGGATGTGGTTCGTCTCGTGAACATGCACCATGGGCGTTAATGGCGTGGAATATTCGTGTAGTCATTAGCACATCTTTTGCTGATATCTTCCGAAACAATGCATTGAAAAATGGTTTGTTACCTCTGATAGTGGATAAACAAACCCATGGGCGTTTGGTTGAGCTGACTGAAGCGGAAATCTATCAAAATGGTTTAGGAGATGTTGCTGATAAGTGGGCAGTAACCGTAGATTTAGCTGAGCAAACCCTGACTTTGCCCGATGGCTATCAGGTTCAATTTCCCATCGAATCCTTCCATAAAACTTGCCTGTTGAAAGGTGTAGACTCGCTAGGTTATCTACTTGATTTTTCAGCTCAAATCGCAGCCTACGAACAATCCGATAGAGCTTATCCTTATGGAGTGAGACGCTATGACTAAGTCCTTCCCCGATGTTTTTCTTTACGATACTACCTTGCGCGATGGCTCGCAACGAGAAGGAATTTCCTATTCATTAGAAGATAAAATTCGCATTGCCGAACGTTTGGATCGCTTCGGAGTGCATTACATTGAAGGTGGTTGGCCGGGGTCAAATCCCAAAGACGCTCGATTCTTTGAACGCGCGGCTAAAATGACTTGGCAGAATGCTAAAATTGCTGCCTTTGGTTCCACTACTCGAAAAGATACCCCTCCCGAAGAGGATGCTAATATTCAGGCTCTATTAGATGCCCAAACTCCAGTAGTTACGCTGGTGGGGAAAAGCTGGGACCTTCATGTCTTCCATGTGTTGGAGACGACTTTGGAAGAAAATCTGCGGATGATCGGTAGCAGCGTTGCCTTTATGAAAGCGCAGGGGAAGGAAGTGATTTATGATGCCGAACATTTCTTTGATGGTTATAAAGCCGATCCGAACTATGCATTGGAAACCCTTCGCGCTGCTGAGATCAATGGAGCCGATGTGATTGTGTTATGTGATACCAACGGTGGATGCCTGCCTTGGGAAATCCAACAGATCGTCAGTGAGGTTAAGGCACAAATTCATACTCCGTTGGGCATTCATTGTCATAACGATAGTGGTTGCGGAGTGGCAAATACTTTAGCCGCAGTCAAGGCAGGTGTCGTCCATGTACAAGGGACGATCAACGGTTACGGAGAACGAGTGGGCAACGCTGATTTATGTGTTGTCACAGCTAGTTTACAGCTCAAGATGGGGAAGCGCTGCGTTACTGACGAACAATTGACCCGCCTAACCGAGCTATCCACCTTTGTTTCCGAGGTTGCAAATCTACCGCACGACCGTCATCAACCGTATGTTGGCGCTAGTGCTTTCACGCATAAAGGTGGTATCCATGTAGCCGCAATGCTAAAACACGAAGAGTCCTATCAGCATATCGACCCCAAATTGGTCGGTAATCAACGGCGATCGGTAGTCTCGGAACTCTCTGGTCGGGGCAATTTGGTTGAGAAAGCACAAGAACTTGGCATTTCTCTGACTCCTGAGCAAGCGCGCCGCATATTGAACGAAATCAAAGAACTGGAATCTAAAGGATTTACGTTTGAGGGTGCTGAAGGTTCGGTAAATGTAATGCTCAAGCGCGCTCAACCCGATTATCACCCCCCCTTTGAGTTGATCGATTTTACCGTTGTGGTTGAACATCGACAGGGGAGAGGAATGTTAGCCGAAGCGACCGTAAAGGTACGAGTTGGAGATCGCATTCTACATACTGCAGCAGAGGGAAATGGGCCTGTCAACGCATTGGATGCCGCATTACGCAAAGCTTTAGAAGATGTGTATCCCACTATCCGAAGCGTACGCCTTGATGACTATAAAGTCCGCATTGTTGACAGCGAAAACGGGACAGCATCGGCAGTACGGGTGTTAATTGATACCAAGAACGGCACACGGCGCTGGAGCACAGTTGGCGCTAGCACCAATATCATCGAAGCCAGTTGGCGGGCAATTGCCGATAGCTTTGAATATGCTCTTGCTCACCCTTCAACCCATTCGGAAAGCTAAGACATTGGTATGAAAGCGACAATTGCCTGTTTACCCGGTGACGGAATCGGACCTGAAGTGATTGAAGCCACGCAGACCGTTCTCCACGCGGTGGCGAGTGCCTTTGGTCACACCTTTGAAATGGAGAATTATCCCATTGGTGGGGTTGCCATCGACCAATGCCAGAATCCGTTGCCGGATTTTACGCTGAATGCCTGTCTGAATGCGGATGCAGTTCTATTGGGTGCGGTTGGGGGTCCGAAATGGGATTCACCAGATGCACCTATGCGCCCTGAACAGGGTTTATTGGCAATTCGCAAGGGATTAGGCGTCTATGCCAATTTGCGCCCAGTCAAACCGCATCCGCGCTTGTTACACGCTTCTCCGTTGAGAATGGAGAAAATTGCCGAAGTCGATTTGATTTTTGTCCGTGAGCTGACTTCGGGGATTTACTTCGGACAACCCAAAAGACGTTGGGTGGAAGATGGAGAAGAACGTGCTGTAGATACCATGGCTTATACCGAAAGTGAAATACGCCGCATCGCTCATTTGGCTTTTCAGTTGGCCTGTCAAAGAAAACGCAAAGTCACTTCTATTGACAAAGCTAATGTCTTAGAGACCTCACGTTTGTGGCGCAAGGTGGTGTCAGAGCTAGCAAAAGATTATCCAGAAGTTGCTTTGGAGCATCTTTTAGTCGATGCTGCGGCAATGTATCTCTTGCAGCGTCCGGCAAGTTTCGATATCTTGGTCACCGAGAATATGTTTGGAGATATCCTTACCGATGAAGCCTCCATGCTAACTGGCTCAATGGGCAACATGGCTTCGGCTTCGTTGGGTGATAGCCAGAATCGGCATGGAAAACCGCGCGGATTATATGAACCTATTCACGGTTCAGCGCCAGATATTGCTGGAAAAGGGATTGCCAACCCGGTTGGGACGATTCTATCGGCAGCACTGATGTTGCGTTATTCGTTGGGTTTGGAGCAGGAGGCTCAAGCAATTGAGCGTGCTGTGGATGAAACTTTGAATTTGGGAATTCTCAGTCCTGACTTAGGCGGCAGCGCAAACACAGCAGCGATGACGCGCGTGATCATCGAACGGCTAGCTGCAGCCACTGTACCGGTTTAGAGATTGGTCGAATCAAGTTAATTCGACAAGCAATTTTTTAGACACTTTGAGGAGGTTGATCGAAATGAAGCCAACATCGAAATATATCTGGTTTGAGGGACAATTGGTGGAGTTTGAGAAAGCCACCTTGCATTTCCTCACCCCAGCACTGCATTATGGGACAGCGGTTTTTGAGGGAATTCGTTGTTATTCCACGCCAGAGGGTCCAGCAGTCTTTCGACTGAAAGAGCATATCCATCGCCTTGCCCAATCTGCGCTGGTCTTGGGCTTTCGTGAACTGCCTTGGAGCGAAGAGGAGATGGCCAACGCGGTTCGTCAAACGGTGGCTGCCAATGGCTTTGAGGAATGCTATATTCGTCCAATGATTTACCTAGACGAAGGCGGCTGGAATTTGTCTGTTGACGCCGGTAAACCCAAGCTGGCAATTGCTGTTTGGGAATGGAAAAACTATTTGGGTGAAGAATCCTTAGAGAAGGGCATTCGCGCCAATGTCTCGACCTTTACCCGCCACCATCCCAACGTAATGATGACGAAAGCCAAAATCACAGGAAATTATGCCAATAGTGTGTTGGCGAAAACCGAATCTGCACGCCTGGGTTTCGATGAAGCGATCATGCTCGATCCACAAGGGTATGTTGCTGAATGCACCGGTGAGAATATCTTCTTGGTGAGGAAAAATAAAGTCTACACTCCACCCACTGCCACTGTGCTGGAAGGAATTACCCGAGACACGATCTTTACGTTGTGCAATGATCTAGGTATCGACGTTGTCGAGCAGCCCATTTCGCGTGATCAGCTTTACATCTCCGATGAAGTGTTTGTCAGCGGAACGGCTGCTGAGGTGATCGCGCTGACCGAGATCGACTTCCGTGTCATTGGGAGCGGCAGGATGGGGCCGGTCACTCGAACTATTCAGAAAGCTTATCACAATGCCGTGCGAGGACTCAACCCGCACTCGACAGAGTGGTGCGATGTTGTACGTATTCCTTTGGAGAGTCTCTTTCCCATTCAGCAATCCCAGCAAGTAGAGTAGTTCCCTCGGCGGTTTAAGTCGTCCATTTCGTCCTCCTCCCTTGTGAAGGCCTCCGCGTTCCCCGAGGACGCGGAGGCCTGAGGGCATTATTGCCGAATCAATCAGTTTCGGTTTGAAAACCCTGAGTTCTTTCGAATACCCCTTTGCGATGTAACTGGAGGATAACAGTGTTTCTGTCGACAAATGGGCGAGTAGCTTGAAAGAGAGCCAATGGACTGCTAGCGATTAGGTGAGAACTCTCAGCACAAAAGTTTTGTCCTCGGTATTGGTTGTTGAGACAAATGAAAATATTTACCACACAATCTCAGAGACCCACAGTTTGACCATAGTATAAGCCTTGAGTTCGCTATGCGTTGTGTTAGGTAGTTGCAAAATAAGATTGAACTCATCTTAAAGAAGGCGCGGTATAATCCCCATGGCTTAAGAGAGACATTCCGTTGTTCAGGGAGAATAAGCATGGGACGAACGAAAGCTGATTTTGTCATTGAAACCGTGCGGTATCACCCAAGAGGAGAAATTGATTGGGTGCGCGGCTATGAACGACGTGGAGAAGCATTTTCTGATGTGGTCATTTTGATGCGCAGCGAACTAATCGAGCGTTTGAAGAAAGGCAAAAAGGTTTTTGCTGGGAAACGTTTACCCCAAATGGGCAGTGCTTTTGAACTATCCAAAGCGGTTCGCTTGAAACAAGTGAACGGGAATGTTGTGATCGTGACAGATAACACTTCCGCATCCAATGACTGTTTAGAGGGTGTCCCAGTCATTTAATAATGCCCACTCCCTTTTACCATCTCAGTTTGGCTCAAGAAATTCTTTACCACCCCGAGTTGCCTGCAGCAACGCGAACTCTCCTTGAGCGCAACTTGGGCGCTTTTTTGTTGGGAAATGTGGCGCCGGATGTGCAAGTGGTTTCTGGTCAACCCCGAGCGGAGACCCATTTCTTTGACTTACCATTGAAAAGCAACGCACTGCCGCCATGGCAGCAGATGCTCAAAATTTACCCCAATTTGCTGCCCAACTCTTTTCTGTCAGAAGGTCATCAAGCTTTCCTAATCGGGTATCTGTGTCACTTACAATCAGATTGGCGCTGGGTGCAACAGATTTTTGTGCCAGTGTTTGGCTTACACAGCTCTTGGGGGACATTCGAACAACGATTGGTCTATCACAATGTCCTGCGCGCCTATCTCGACGAACAAATTTTGCCTAACCTTCAACCGCAATGGGGAAAAAGTTTAGAACTTGCCTATCCCTACCAGTGGCTTCCGTTTGTGGAGGATAGGGACTTAATTCGATGGCGAGACTTAATCGCTGAGCAACTCAAACCAGGCAGTAAAATTGCAACTGCAGAGATGTTTGCTGCTCGGCAAGGACTTCAGGTTGACGAATTTGTTCGATTGGTTCATTCTCCCAATATATTACAAGAGGTGATATTTTCTCGTTTGCCTCTAACGCAGTTATCCGCTTTCCGTTTTCAAGTTGTTGCCGAGAATGTTCGCTTAGTACAGGAATATCTTCCTATTGATTGATATTCGTTGATTGAATAATGAAAATCCTTCACGCTGAGGAAGCCACTTTTTCCCCTGAAAATTCTTCTAAAATGCCTCATCACCAGGGGCAAGATGAAAGAGAAGTAAATTCTTACTTGCAACGCGTCGAGCAAATCTTAAGTGGTGTTTTAGACCACTCTCACACTTTGATCTACAATGTGTCGTTACAACAAAGAGCAATTCATTCCCCTTTGGCGCTTCTTAGTCCGAGTGGAGTAACCTTGTTTTTCCTTAACCATCAACGGGGCGTATTTCGAGCGCGTGCTAGAGAGTGGGAGAAGTTGGATGAAAGACGCAAGCAATATACTCCCTCCCAACCCAATCCGCTTTTGATGGCTTCCACTCAAGTCACTGCCTTGCGCAACTATCTCACCGAACAAGGATTTCCGAATGTTAATATCCAAGCAACTGTTTTGTTCACTGATCCAGGTATCCATGTTCAAGCGGAAGAAAATGAAGTGCGGTTAATTTACCTAGAAGGAATTCCCCGCTTTGCCGTTAGCCTGAAACGAGCTCAACCAACCTTAACTCTCGATGAAGTAAATGCCTTGGTGCCACTTCTTGCTCCGTGTACACTTGAGGAGGCTTTGAGATCCCGAGAAATCCAAGATGACTTCTCATTTCGCGAGGAAAAACCGCGTCAGGTTCAAATCCCTCAAATCGAGATTCCTTTGCTGCAAGATGATAAGCTCGTGAGTGCTATTCATAAAGTACCTTTCTCACAGCGTCAATTATTGAT
>JAOAHK010000371.1 GCA_026415275.1 Anaerolineales bacterium | reverse complement strand
CTAGTAACCTATCTGCTGATGGGTATCTGTATTGCAGCGTATTTGGCGCAAATGGCAAGCGAAATTTTGCTAGGCACCGATCTGCCTGCCTTGCTGGGAATGAAGATCAACGAAGCTATCATAAACGGCGAAGTCTGGCGCTTTTTTACTCCCATGTTTCTGCATGGATCTCTCCTGCACATTGGCTTCAATCTGTATGCCCTCTATATCTTTGGACCCTCCCTGGAAGGGCGGTTCGGGCGGGGTCGGTTTTTGGTGCTCTTTTTGCTCAGTGGCTTTGTCGGCAATGTGACTTCCTTTATCTTTTCGCCCTCTCCTTCATTGGGCTCCTCGACAGCGATCTTCGGCTTGCTTGGGGCAGAGATGGTCTTTTCCTATCGCAATCAGGGGTTACTGGGCAGCGGCGCTCGGCGGGTGCTGGTCAATGTGATTACCGTAGCCGGCATCAATTTGATCATCGGTCTCTCTCCGGGCATCGACAATTGGGGGCATATTGGCGGTCTGGTGGGTGGTTTGTTGTTTAGTTGGTTTGGTGGACCTCTCCTCGTTATCGATGGAATCTATCCTGACTTAAGAGTCACCGACCAACGCGATTCTGGCGCAATACTTAGAGCTGCTGTAGGCGTGGGCGGTTTCTTCCTCGCTCTAGCAGCTCTTTGGATCATCCTAAAAAATGGAGGTCTCTAACCATGGAAATTCTGGTCACTGGGGGCACCGGGTACATTGGCAGCCATACCGTTGTGGAGTTATTGCAAGCTGGTTATCAGACAGTGATCGTGGACAACTTGAGCAACAGCAAGATACAGGTTTTGGAACGGATCGAAGAGATCACGGGCAAAACGCCTAGATTCTATAAAGCCGACTTGCGCGACGAGGTAGAAATGCGGCGCATCTTTGCGTCACATTCTTTTGAGTCCGTATTGCATTTTGCCGGCTTGAAGGCGGTGGGTGAGTCGGTGGAGTTCCCCTTGCGCTATTACCACAACAACTTAACCGGAACATTGATTCTGCTCCAAACCATGCAAGAGTTCGGCGTCCATCGCTTTGTGTTCAGTTCGTCTTGCACGGTATACGGTGCCAATCAGGAAATGCCTCTGCGTGAAGATTTCCCCATCGCTCCCCTCAGCCCGTATGGGCACACCAAAGCGATGATTGAACAAATGCTGCGCGATTTGGTGGTTGCCGAACCGCATTGGCAGGTGACTCTCTTGCGTTATTTCAATCCGGTCGGAGCGCATCCCAGCGGCTTGATCGGCGAAGACCCTAATGGCATCCCCAACAATTTATTCCCATATATTACCCAAGTGGCAGTGGGGCGTTTGCCTTATCTGCGCGTATTTGGCAATGATTATCCCACTCCTGACGGAACAGGGGTGCGCGATTACATCCATGTGGTGGACTTAGCCATCGGTCATCTGCGGGCATTAGAAAAATTAACTCAGCCCGGGCTGTATGTATATAACCTTGGCACTGGGCGCGGCTATAGCGTTTTGGAGGTGGTACAAGCCTTTGAAAAAGCAACTGGAAAGACCATCCCCTATCAGATTGTCGACCGTCGCCCAGGGGATGTGCCCATTGCCTACGCTGACCCCAGCCTAGCCCAGCAAGAATTGGGTTGGCATGCCGAACGGGGTATCGAGGAGATGTGCATCGATGCCTGGCGCTGGCAAACCAAGAATCCAATGGGATATGAGGGGTGAGGAGCAGTCGGAAAGCAGCAGCGAAGCAAGTGCCCTGCCAGTAAATTCCCTAATGACCAGACAACCCCCTCCGGACCTCGGTTTACGCGTCTTGCGCGCCTGGCTGCAGAGCGGCTCGCCGTTGGGGCCGTTGCAGGTGATGGCGGATGAGATCGGCTATTTCTTTCAAATTCCCTTGCCGGGGTTTAACCCTTATGTCGTTTTCGGTCCACAAGCCAACCGCACTGTGCTGGTCACGCAGCGCGAAAAATTGCTCTGGCGCAACACCGACCCGGTGACCGACCTGCTGCGCCGCGGCGTGCTGGTGGTAGATGGCAACGAACATGAACACTACCGCAAACTGATGGAACCTGCGCTGCACCCCGCTAAGCTGCCGGGCTACGCCGAGATGATGATCGCCCAAGCTCAGCGCGTCTCGGATCGCTGGCAGGAAGGCGAAGCAGTCGATCTCTTGGTCGAGAGCCGCAAAATTGCACTGCTGATTATCTTCCAAGCCTTGTTCAGCGAAGATATCGGGGACGATTTGCCCCATCTCTGGCAGCCGATCCTCAAGGCGATTGAGTTTATTTCACCCGCGGCGTGGATTGTGTGGCGGCGCATCCCGCGCCCTTCTTTTGCCACTCCCCTGCGCCAACTGGATGCCTATCTCTACGGTCTTATCGCCAAACGCCGCGATGGGCAGCCGCGCCCGGATATGCTCCAAGCCCTGATCGATGCCGGCTTATCCGATGATGTGATCCGCGATCAAATGCTGACCATGCTCATCGCCGGGCACGACACCTCGACCGCCCTTTTGGCGTGGGTCTTTGTCCTTTTGGGCAGGCATCGCCAAGTGATGGCAGAACTGCAAGAAGAAGTTGCCCGAGACGACAAATCGGCATTGCTCGATGCGGTGATCAAAGAAGCACTGCGCCTCTACCCGCCGATCCACATCGGCAACCGCCGTGTGGCAGAGCCTCTGGAACTAGAAGAAGGCACGATCCCTGCTGGCGCGCGCCTGTTTTACTCGATTTACCTCACTCAACGCGATCGGCGCATCTGGGAAGCTGCAGAGGAGTTTCGTCCACAGCGCTTCTTGGGCGGACGGCACACACCGCCTTTTGCGTATGTTCCTTTTGGCGGCGGACCGCGCGCTTGCATCGGGGCTGCCTTCGGTCAACTCGAAGCGCGCTTGGTGCTCACCTTCTTACTGCGTCACTTCACCTTTGAACC
>JAOAHK010000370.1 GCA_026415275.1 Anaerolineales bacterium | reverse complement strand
TCCTGCGGAGTGATTTCGCAGGGCAAGCGTACTCCAACCCGCAAGGTGGCGGTGTCGGTAAAGCCGTCCTCGGTTGAGGAAAAGGCGCGCAAACGCGGGGTAATCTGATCGAATTGGCGTTCCTTTTCTTGGTTATAGACTTGCGTCCACTTCAAAAGGCTATCCCAAAAGAGAAAGGCTGCTTCACACACCGAGGGGCGATTGGATGCCGTGTGACTCGAAGGGGAGCGGAATGTGGCTTCGAACCAAGCCGTGCCTTTGTAACCCAACGTCACCCGATACCATTGACTAGGCTCGCCGATGATGGCAAATTGCGGGCGGTATTGGTCAACGACATACCTTGCCCCATCCGAATCGGCTTCCTCGCCCACTGCCCCGATGACCACGATCTGCCAACCAGGGATTTCCCCAACCGCAGCGGTGGCGTCCACAAAGGCAGCTAGGGGCCCCTTGGCATCCACTGTGCCCCGCCCGTAGAGACGATCGCCTTCCAAACGTAAGGGGATTNCGCCGCTCACCGTGTCGATATGCCCGAGCAAGACAATGCTTTGTCTGCCGTTGCCCATCACACCCACTGCATTGCCGGCCTCGTCGCAAAAGGCTTGGGAAAAGCCTAACCCCTGCATGTGTTTTAACAGCCAAGCAACCGCCTCCCCTTCTTGCCCGGAGGGGCTATAGTGGGAAACTAAACCCAAGAGGGTTGGAGGGACAGAAGCGAACTCTGCAGGGAACAGGTTTTCTGGCACAGTAGCACCCATATTTTTAGCTTCTTGGACATCTCACCCTCACCCCAAACCCCTCTCCCAGGGGGCGAGGGGGATAGGGTGAGGCCTGCCATTTAATCTGCAGGTGTCGCCTCTTCCACCAACACCTCTTGCGCCAAGACAGTCTCTAACGCTTGGGCAACCCGCTCCAACTGTTCCTGCTCGATCACCAGCGGCGGCAGCAGACGGATGACATTCATGCCAGCATTCAGAACCAACACGCCCTGCTCCGTCATTGCTTGAATGTAGGGAGCGACTTTCTGCTTGAGTTCGATGCCGATGATCAACCCCAAACCGCGCACCTCACGGATTAGCGGTGAGTCGATCTGGCGCAGGCGATTTTGCATCCACTCGCCAAGGCGCGCAGCCCGGCCGGGCAAATCCTCTTTTTCAATCACGTCTAAAGCTGCAAGCGAAGCGGCGCAAACCACCGGGTTACCGCCGAAAGTCGATCCGTGCCAACCCACTTCTAAGGATCCCACCCGCTCGCCGATCAGGGCAGCCCCCATCGGCAAGCCACCAGCCATCGATTTCGCCACGCACACCAGATCGGGGTCTAAATTATAGTGCTGATAGGCGAACAATTTCCCGGTTCTGCCCCAGCCGGTTTGCACTTCGTCGATGATCAACAGCGCGCCGCGTTGGCGGCAGAGTTCCTGTGCGCCTTGTAAGAATTCAGCGCTGCCCGGGTAAACGCCACCTTCGCCTTGAACCACTTCTAAGATCACCGCCGCAGTCTGATCGTCCACAGCCTGGCTGAGCTTTTCGAGGTTGTTGTAAGGAACATGGCTAAAGCCTGGCACCAGCGGCTCGAAGGCTTCTTTATATTTTTTGTTGAAGGTCGCCGAGAGTGCACCCATCGTCCGCCCATGAAAGGCGCGCATGGCGGCAATGATCTTGGACCGTTTTGTGGTAGCGCGGGCAAATTTCAATGCTGCTTCTACTGCCTCGGTACCCGAATTGCATAAGAAAACACGGCTCATGCCCGTCAGAGTGCACAAGCGTTCGGTCAACTTTGCGCGTTGGTCGTTGTAGAACATTTCTGGGCAGATGGTCAAGCGTTGCGCTTGTGTTGCGATAGCTGCGGCGATGGCGGGATGGGCATGACCCAAATTGGCTACTCCCTGACCGCCAACACAATCGATGTATTCACGACCTTGGTCATCATAGAGCAGCGCGCCCCTACCCGAGACGATGGTTAGGTTGCGCTTGGCGTACACACCACTGCTATATTTAGCTTCGATACTCTGAAAATCCATCACACTACCTCTAAGCAAAGATAGCCGTCCCCTCCCCCTTTAGGGCACGGCGAATGGGGAAGTCCACCCGTCCATCGGCGATCAGCACCCGTTGCACACCCCCTTGCAGCGCCTCTTGCGCGCCAAGCACTTTCTTCTTCATCCGCCCTTGCGCCGCTTCGATGGCTTGCTCTATTTGGGCAAGTTTCAGCTCAGGTATTAAGCTGTTCACATCGGGGAAATGGCGTAACAAGCCGGGCGCGGCGGTGAGCAGAATCAAGGTGTGCGCCTTCAGTGCAGCGGCAATCATTGCCGCCGCGCGATCGGCATCCACATTGAGTGTTTCTCCCTGATGACTCAGCGCCAATGGGGCAACGACCGGGGTATAGCCGCCTTCAAGCAAGGCGCGCAACAAAGGGGTGTTCACCTGTTCAATCTTGCCGCTAAAATCGTCGCGGATAATGCGGCGGCGACCGTTCTCCACACTGATCACGCTTTCCTTGCGCTCCGCGAGAAGCAAGCGACCATCCACACCGCTCAATCCCACAGCGTTGACCCCTAAAGCCTGCAATTGTTCGACTAAAAAGGTGTTGATCTTGCCGTTAACTGCCATGGCAAAGATCTCTAAGGTGCGCCGGTCGGTGTAGCGCGAAGTGTGTCCCGACGGTGAGGTGATAAAGCGCGGTGGATAACCCAAAGCTTCTCCCAACGCGGTTGCTTCTGCCGAACCGCCATGCACCAGTACCAACCGGCGCCCCTCGCCAAGCAACGCCGCCACATCCTGACAAATTGCTTGAAAATCCACTCCTTCCGTGCCCCCTAATTTGATCACCAACAATCCATTGCCGTTCTCGTCCATCCTTCTATCCTAAAAAACTCTCTATCTTTGTGTTCTTTGTGTCTTTGTGTGATTCACCCTGT
>JAOAHK010000369.1 GCA_026415275.1 Anaerolineales bacterium | reverse complement strand
CCCTTAGCATCGGCCGGACTGGAGGGGATGACCACTTTCAAACCGGGCACATGGGTAAAGAAGGCCTCAACACTTTGAGAGTGATATAACCCACCGCCGATACCGCCGCCATACGGAGCGCGAATGACCATAGAGACTGTCCATTCGCCGTTGGAGCGATAGCACATTCTCGCCGCTTCGTTGACAATCTGGTTAAACGCCGGATGGATAAAGTCGGCAAATTGGATCTCGCAGATTGGACGCATTCCATAGAGTGCAGCCCCAATGCCTACACCGACGATCGACAACTCTGCCAACGGCGAGTCAATCACCCGCTGCGGCCCATATTTGTCATACAACCCTTGTGTGGCGCGAAAGACACCGCCGCGCTTGCCCACATCCTCGCCAACAATGAAGACGCGATCATCACGGGCTAATTCTTCATCCATCGCTTGGCGAATGGCTTCAATCAACGTCAGTTCAGGCATGGCGAACATCCTCCGCATAAACCGGAAAAGCTGCCTCTTCAGGTGCGGGGTAAGGAGCGCTTTCTCCAAAGCGCACAGCATCATTGACCACTTCTCGGGCGCGTTGTTCGAATTCTTCAATTTTCTGCGCCGTAAGGATGCCTTCTTTCTCCAACTTTTGGCGGGCGATGAAGAGGGGATCGCGTTGTTTGAAATGCTCTACTTCTTCACGGGTACGATAGGAGCGATCGTCATCATCGGAGGAATGAGGGGTGATGCGATACACTTTAGCTTCTACAACGGTTGGTCCTTCGCCGCTGCGAGCACGTTCCACCGCTTCTTTCATTACCTTGTACACAGCAAGGAAATCCATGCCATCCACCGCCACGCCCGGCAAACCCAGCCCGTGAGCCTTATCAGCGGCGTTGGCGACCGCCATTTGTTGCTCTTGACGAACCGAGATCGCATACAGGTTGTTGACAATCATAAAAACAACCGGTAATTTCTGCACAGCTGCCCAATTCACCCCTTCGTACCATTCCCCTTGCGAAGTCGAGCCCTCGCCGGCTGCGGTAATCACCACCTTATCCTCGCCCCGTAACTTAATCGCCAGTCCAATGCCAGCGGCGTGCGAAGTCTGTGTGGCAACTGGCGAAGAGTGGCTGATCACATTTGCTCGTTTGAGACTCCAATGGCTAGGCATTTGCCTGCCACCAGAGCAGGGATCTCCCTTCTTCCCCATCAGACTGAGCATAAATTCGCGCGGGGTGTAGCCGAGAGCGAGCATCAGGGTGAGATCGCGATAATATGGCGCAACCCAATCGTAGCCACGACGGATAGCATAGGCGGCGCCGATTTGCGCGGCTTCGTGTCCGATGGCCGAGATGTGAAAAGTGATTTTCCCTTGGCGGTGCAATGCCCACGCACGCTCGTCCAAACGGCGGGATAACAGCATCGTCCAATACATTTCCAGCAAGATTTCTTCGGGAAGCGGTAAAACCATTCGTCCTCCTCCAAAATGTTTCTCCCCTTACATCCTATTTTTACCACGAATATCTGAATTAGGGAAGCGTTCAATTGAGACGTTTCAACTGGGATGTTTTTCCTGAGTTCACCCTGGGAGACTATGCTGAAATAGCTCTATTCGTTTATTCGTTCACCATTCGTTTTTGGTTCGCTGCGTTCTGTCTTATAAAGCGGAAATACCACCCAAAAACGAGGAAAAGATTGAGCGATGGACACTGCCCTCCGAACGCCCATTGCGTTTCGTCGGTTTGATCGACAAGCTAGATTTATTTAGTCCTGATAATACATTTTCTCCTTAGATGCACTGTCTCCCTAATATTTCCATCAAACAAAAAGAGGCACGATTTGCCTCTGGTTGTCATCCCAAACGCCCAAGTCGGTCACTTTTGCTCCGGGAACAGCGGATATACCCACTGCTGAACAATTTATGAGCTTTCTTCGCCTCCTCGATTATAAGGGGCTCAGGAGGTGCTCAGGATGGAGTTGCAGCAGGCAAATTCGCGCGGTTGCTTTATCTGTGGGTTGGAAAATCCGGTGGGGCTGCATTTGGTCTTTTATGAAGAACGCCCTGGCGAGGTCTTTGCCAATGTCCTCCTCGAACCGAAGTACGAGGGATTCCCCGGCATGGCGCACGGCGGTGTGGTCGCCGCCATGTTGGACGAAGCCTGCGGCCGGGCGCTGATGGGCAGTGACCCGCAAAACCCTCGTTTTATGTACACCGCGCGCCTCGAAATCCGTTATCGCCATCATGTGCCCCTGAACCAGCCTTTACGCTTGCAGGGCAAGGTGCTCAAAGACCGCGGGCGCCTAGCTACTGCTGCTGCATCGCTCGTGACGACAGAAGGAAAAGTGCTGGCAGAGGCAGAAGCTTTATTGGTGGATGTTCCGGAAAATGATTACCAAGGGGTCGATTTGGAAAGTTTTGGTTGGAAAGTCTATCCAGAGGAGGCAAAATGATCACTGAGTACCATCGCCCCCAAACCTTGTCAGAGGCAATCCACTTGCTCCAACGCAAGCAACCACTGACCCGTCCGCTGAGTGGCGGCACGGCGATTGACCTTAAAGCAGAGCAACCCATCGCCGTGGTGGATTTACAATCCTTGAGTTTGGATGCCACCGAACGACAAGGACACCTGCTCCACATTGGAGCCACGACGACCTTGCAACAATTGATGGAGTTTCCCGACTTGCAGCCAGCCTTAGGGGATGCCATTCGCCATCAAGCCACCTATAACCTACGCCATCAAGCGACAGTAGGGGGTAGTTTGGTAAGTGCCGATGGGCGTTCGCCGTTTGGGGTGGCGATGTTAGCCTTGGATGCGCAACTCAAGCTATTGCCTGACGAACGAACACTAAGCTACGGCGATTTTTTAGCCCTGCGAGAGGAATTGCTGCCCGGTCGGTTGATCACGACCGTTTCGATCAGTTTACACATTGAGCTCTGTTATGAATAC
>JAOAHK010000368.1 GCA_026415275.1 Anaerolineales bacterium | reverse complement strand
GATAAACCCAATGTGCTTGTTTTCTCTGCCGACCTGACAAGTTCTACAGAGATCGATTTGTTTCGTGACACCTACCCCGATCGGTTCTATTCTTTCGGGATGACCGAACAGAATATGATGAGCGTCGCAGGCGGTATGGCGCGGGAAGGATACTTCCCCTTCCTCCATACCTTTGCGGTCTTTCTTTATCGGCGGGCATTAGATCAACTTACTATCTCTGTTGCTTACCCTAATTTGCCGGTGAGGATTTTCGGTTTTCTTCCCGGCATTACTACACCGGGTGGCGCAACCCACCAAGCCATTGACGACATTGCCATCCTGAGAGCCATTCCCAATATGACGGTGATTGAGACCGGAGATGTGACCGAGGTTGAAAGTATTTTTGAAGCGATCCACCCGATACCCGGACCCGTCTATGTGCGCCAACTGCGGGGCGAAATTCCTCGCTTATTCGACCCTTCAGAGCCTCTGATCATCGGAAAAGGTCGGGTCTTGTCTCGAGGGGAAGACCTTGCCCTGTTCTCTTGTGGGATTTGCACTGAAGAAGCTTTGCGAGCAACCCAGATCTTGCAATCGAAGGGTCTTTCCATCAATCATGTCCATATCTCCACTCATAAGCCCTTCAACGCACAAGAAGTTTTCGAGATGGCAACCCAAGCACGCTATGGTGTTATTACGATGGAGAACCATACAATCATCGGTGGTTTAGGCTCTGCCGTAGCTGAAGCCTTGGCAGAAGCCGGCATCGGCAAGAAGCTCGTACGAATTGGCTTGCACGACACCTTTGCGCACGGAGGAAGCAAAGCCTACTTGATGAAGTATTATGGAATCGATGCCATGACACTGGTTCGGCGTGTTGAACAGTTAGTCGGGAAAACGTTCAATATTACAGACCAAGACTTACAGGAAGTCCGCCTGGAGCCCGTTCACAGCGAATATAAAGCGGAGGCTTTGTAATGCTGTCGCCAACCGAGCTACGAATAAGGGAAGAACGCTTTTCTGTCATCTACTCTCTGTCTGGAGATCGAGACGAAGCCTATCGAAAGGCAGAAGATATTTGCATTGAACAAACGATCGAGTTCCCGGCTGATTTAGTCCCCGATGATGACATTCGGCGTCACATTTTTGGTCGGATTGAATCCTTCGAACAAACTCCCTTGGGCTATCAGGCAGAGATCAGCTATAATGTTGAAATTGTTTCCGGGGAAATCACCCAACTGCTCACCGTGATCTTTGGCAATATTAGTTTGAAACCTGGCATCCGGGCTGAAAGGATCAACTTCTCTCCTCACCTGCTTAAAGATTTTCAAGGGCCCCGCTTTGGCATCCAAGGGCTTCGCGATCGGTTACAAGTATTTGATCGATCCTTATTATGTACAGCGATCAAACCTATGGGATTATCCAACAAAGAATTAGCCCGTCTCGCCTATCAATTCGCTAAAGGAGGAATTGACATCATTAAGGATGACCATGGGATCTGCAATCAATCCTTCTCACCTTTTCAGGATCGCGTCCTTCGCTGTGTGGAAGCCATCCAGAAAGCTAACCAGGAAACCGGCGGGCATGCTATCTACGCACCTAGCGTTACAGCTCCTGATACTCACCTAAGAGCAAGGGGTGATTTTGCCAAGCAGGCTGGGGCTGGGGCTATCTTGATTGCCCCCGGCATTGTGGGTTTCGACCGTATGCAAGCATTAGCAAACGACCCATCCTTTGGCTTACCAATCTTGTATCATCCCACATTTGTTGGTAGTTTTGTGACAAATCCTATAGCAGGTATGTCTCATTACTTGCTTTTTGGGCAACTAGCCCGCTTGAGTGGCGCGGATATTGTTATCTTCCCTAACTACGGGGGTAGGTTCTCATTCAGCGAACAAGATTGTCATCAAATATTACTCGGAGCGACAGACCCTTTGGGAGAGATCAAGTCCATCTTCCCCGCCCCTGCCGGAGGGATGAACTTGAATGCCATTGCCCAAATGCTGGAATTTTACGGGAAAGATGTGGTTTTGCTCATTGGCGGCGACTTACATCGGCACGGAAATAACCTTATCGAAAGCAGCAAACTATTCTTACATAAAGTACAATATTTATCTTAGGGTTGGCAGTACAATTCGGAGGAGCGCATGCGATTTCACATTTTAGGACCCAATGATCCTGCTCTAGAGGCCTTAACTCAACACCTTCTTCAACACCCGGAATACGAAACCACCTTAACTATTGTACCTTGGGAAAATTATCAGAATGCTTTGTTTGAATCTCTGCAGGCTGTCGAGTCTCCCTATCAAGCTGTTTTTGTGCCAGGTCATGTCTGGCTGGCAGATTTAGTAGAGGAAGGGAAACTCGCTCCGTTACCGAACAATAAAATTTCCACCGAGATCTACAAGCGATATCAACCTGATGATATTTTGCCTCGCATAAAGGAAGAATGTCGATATCAGAATGAACCATACCTCATCCCTTATTTTACCGATGGACATATTCTCTTTTACCAAAACGAGAGGGTCAAGCTTAGAGACGATCCCGACTCTATTCCCGTCATTCATCCTCAACAAATCGAGGAAATTGTTCAAGGTGTGCATCGTCCACCACAAACTTTTGGGCTAGCCCTAAAGGCTGCGCCGAGTGAGATTTTCTTGGATTGGCTGCCCTTTTTATGGGCTTGTGGTGGGGATGTGCTAGATGATCAAAACAAACCGATCCTTTATAGCGATGAGAGCATCCTTGCCCTTGAAACATATTGTACCCTTCGCCAGTATTGTCCCCCAGACGTGCACCTGTATGGAAACTTTGAGATTGCCACCGTCTTAAGAAATCAAAACGTGTGTCTTGCGCCTACTTGGGGAGGGCAAGCTGCGCTGATCTTCACAAACCAGCCCTCAACGCATTCCTATTCATCTGCTCTCTATCCAACACCCTGGAATGCTACATGGG
>JAOAHK010000367.1 GCA_026415275.1 Anaerolineales bacterium | reverse complement strand
GGTTTCCACCGTTTGGGTTAGGGAAACCGGCACTTCGGTCACATCGGCTTTGATCTGTCGCCAAAGGGGGCTGCGCGCTCCACCACCTACCGCGCGGATCTCTTCGACTGCTAGCCCGATCTCCTTCATCCGATCGACGATATCGCGCAAGCCATAAGCGGAGCCTTCGAGTACGGCGCGGGCGAAATGAGCGCGGGTATGGGCGAGAGAAAACCCTAAAAACACGCCGCGCGTTGCGGCGTTCCATGTGGGAGTGACTGATCCCATCAGGCAGGGGAGTAAAATGAGACCCTCACTCCCTGCTGGCACCTCTTCTGCCATGCGATCGAGCAACTCATAGGCTTCCACCCCCTGTGTGCGGGCTAGTTCGATCTCTGCCTGACCAAAATGATCGCGGAACCAGCGGTAATTGCCGCCAGAGACAAAGCCGGGGTTTTCGAGCAGCCAATAATCGGGATGAGCATGACAATGGGTCTCAACCAGACCGCTCACATCGAATAGAGGATCCTCCGCTACGGCACACACCGGTTCGGCCGTGCCAGTGATGTCGCATACCATTTTAGGCCGGATGACTCCGGCACCGAGACAGGCGGCGTGTTCATCTCCGCATCCAAGCACAACCAGGGTTTTGGGCAATAAACCAATCTCATCAGCAAGCTCTTTTCGCAAAGTGCCGATGACGTGATTGGCGGGATAAATGGGTGGTAGTCGATCGGCTGAAATCTCAAAGATTTCGCACAATTTCGGCGACCAAACCCGTTGACGGATATCCATCAAGAGCATAGAAGAGGCGTTTGAGTAATCGATTCCTACTTCGCCACTCAAATAGTAGGCGATATAACTGCCGGGCATCAAAAAGTAGCGCGCTTGCTCAAAAGCGTTGGGATATTCATCTGCCAGCCAACGAATCTTGGGAGCGACATGATAAGGGTCGAGATTTAAACCACTGAGATCGAAAATTTCTCTTTGGGAATAGGAATGCTTGATTTTGTCTGTTTGAGCAACTGCTCGCCGATCCATCCAAATAATTGCCGGATGGAGAGGCTTCCCAGTGGCATCAACAGCCACATATCCATCCACTTGCGCATCTAAACCGATCGCCAATATGTCTTCTTTTGAAACTCCACTCTCTTTGACAACTTTGGCAATTGCTTCTTTGGTTGCCCTTTCCCAATCGTGAGCATCTTGCTGCGCCCAAGTTGGCTGGGGGTATTCAATGGGGTAATCTGAGCCGGCTTCGGCAATGATCTCACCCTTATCAGAGAGCAAGATTGCCTTGACCGACTGGGACCCAACATCACAACCGATGACAAAGCTCATAGAAACCCCATCGTTCCGCTACGAGTTTTTCTAAAGGTACTTCGCTAAATCGTTTTCTGAAGTACTTGCTAACCAATCACTAACGGCTTTGACATTCTGGGTAAAATCCCCACTGGGGACAAATTTGCCTTCGAAGAAAGCCCCACCGATCGTGAAGCCCCATGCCCCAGCATCCCAAATTTCGGCAATGCGCTGAAAGCTCGCCACACTG
The DNA here is from genome assembly GCA_026415275.1 of Anaerolineales bacterium. Taxonomy (GTDB): domain Bacteria; phylum Chloroflexota; class Anaerolineae; order Anaerolineales; family UBA4823; genus NAK19. Next base: position 1,444 of record JAOAHK010000367.1, on the reverse strand, counting down.
CCGGCGGAAACAATCGGTACATGGGTCGCCGCAACCACTTCTTTTAGCAATTGTCGCGCATCGCCCACATAGCGATAGGCGAGTAGGTCCATTCCATCCACGCCTTTAGCCTCTAGTTGACGGGCATGGTTGACAATTTCTTCGATGGTTCCATCTAGAATGGAGGGATGGGAGTGGACATGTCCGGGGAAAGGATAGTATTTGACCGGTTTATCCTTGAGGTATTCGTGGATGGAGTCAAAATAGACCGTGCCCATCAGGATATCGAAGCCGGCCTCGACGGCGATCTGAGCGCCGCGCAGCCCTTCTTCTTCCGAGAGGCTGACGACTTCGAGGTAGGTGACCTTGCCGGCGTCTTTCATGCGGCGGACGAGTTCTTTCATTTGGTCAGGGGGGAGTCCGACATCTTTGAAGCCCCAATGTTGAACGGGCAGATGTTTGCTTTGCTCAAAGAGCTCAATGGCATTGCTCACTGTGACGTCGTTATGAGTTAGCATGACGATTAATTCAGGTTTCATCATTTTCACTCCATTAGATATTGCTCTTAGCCCTTGATAGCGCCAAAAGACAGGCCGCGCACCAATTGACGTTGCAAGGCAAAGATCAGGAAGGCAACCGGCAATGAAGCTGTGGTTGCCAAGGCGCAGACTTCACCCCACAGAGTACCATGCGGGCGGATCAGGGAGGGGATCTGCGAAGCCACCGGGCGAGTGGCATCACTGGTCAGAATCAAACCGTACAAAAATTCATTCCACGAGAAGATGATCGAGAACAGAGCAACGGCAACGATACCCGACTTGACCAAGGGCAATACCGCATAGATAAAGGTTTCCCAACGGGAATAGCCATCCGTCATGGCGGCTGCGTCGATCTCTTTAGGAATATCATCGAAGAAACTGCGCATTAGCCAGATCACAAAAGGTAGCGTAAAAGTGCAGTGAGCTAAGATAGGCGCCCCAAAAGTGCCGAGCAATTTCGCACGGGCGAAGAGAACATACAACGGCAAGGCTAACACGACCGCAGGTGCCATACGGAAGGTCAAGATCATATAGAACCAGCTTTCTTTGCCGGGAATGGGAAAGCGTGAGAACGCATACGCCGTGGGAACGCCAATCACAATACACAACGCCACAGCCGAGACGGCGACGATCAGCGAGTTGATGATCAACCGCCAGTAGCCTTTATTGATCAGCACCTCGATATAGTTGTTCAGCGTGGGTGTCCAAATCCAGACGATATTCGGGCTCATGATCTCAGCGCGGGTCTTAAAGCCAAGGCTCAGCACCCACAACCACGGGAATAAAAATAACACGACCAACAGAGCTGTCAGTAGGTACGAGATCCAAGTAAGCAGGCGTCTCGAACTCAAGATTGACGCTTTGTGTCCCGAGGAGATAGGTCGGAAAGTTTGGGCTTCGACGGACATCATTGCTCTCCTTTCTTA
>JAOAHK010000366.1 GCA_026415275.1 Anaerolineales bacterium | reverse complement strand
TACCATCACGATCACCGCCAATCCAAGAAGCCAAACGCAACCAAGGATGATCGACCCGCAAACCCGGATAGTGTTCGGCTAGGGCAAGCTCTAAATCTTCATAAAGTTTGGGCAGCGTCTTCCAAAAGACATTCTCGACGTAATACAAACCGGTGCGCACTTCATCGGTCACTTCGTATTTGCTGACGCGGGCACGCTCGGTCAGCCATAAAGCGGTGACCTCAGCGTGGATGGTTTCGATCAGCTCCTCTTCCTGCCTGGGGGTGCACGCAAATTGAGTTAGCTCCTCTAGGGCAGCAGCAATGCGTTGTAATTTGGACAGAATCGTCCGCCGCCGTGCTTCAGTAGGGTGAGCTGTGAGCACAATCTCAATGGATAGATTTTGGAGCAAGTCCGCCATTTCTTGGGAGGTAACCCCGCGTTCTTTCAACAGGGCGATCGCTTCGCCAATCGAATCGTGTTCAGGTCGGGGGTAAATTTCCCTTTGACGCTGGCGCAATGTGTCTAGGCGTGAGCGCTCCTCGGCAAGGTTGACCAAATCGAAATACGCTGCAAAAGCGGCAGTGATGATCTGTGCTTCGCTGGGTTGTAGTCGTTTGAACAGCGGACGAAGCTGCGCATCAGCTTCTGGATCGCCACTGCGCCGCGCTTTGGCGTAGGCGCGGATACGCTCAATCATCTCAAAGAGCGCCACGCCTTCAAATTCAAGAATGACCTTCCCGAGCACATCGCCCAAGAGGTGGATCAGTTGGGAAATATCCAAAGGCTTACCACAGGGGAGTTCAGAGTCGGTGAATGTGGATTGGTTTGCCATGCGAATCAAATCCTAGACCAAATTGGGAAATTTTGTCTATTATAAAGGATTTTAAGCCACCAAACAGAAGAATATAGCGTTATAAGTGGGTCTGGAATTGTTAGCGAAAAAACCAATGGGTTCGTTCAACCCAACAAGCTAACGGAGGGCGGGTTTCTCTGCTCATCATTTTTGCAGGCGAAGATAGCTTCAGTACCAAGCCCAACACCTGTGTTCCCTTTTTCCTCTCTGCAAGCAGGAGGATGAAAACCGTCAAATTAATCTCTCTGACCCATAAGAAACAAGCGCGAACCCATCAACTTCCAGTCTTCCGCATCGTCTAAATCAAAAGCCAGCTCTGGCACATCAATCACTGCGCAGCGCCGACCCAGTTGCATAGCCAGTTCACAATGCGCTTGAAACGAATTTTCCCCGAAGCAGAATCGCGGGATAGAAGGAGGAAGAAGATAAAGCGCATTCGTGCCGCGCCGATGCCGATCGGGGGCGATGGCAAGGACAGGTTCCTCGCCCTGAGCAGTCGCAAGAAAAGTCTCAATTGCAGCCTCACTTAACAACGGCAGATCAGCAGGCAAGATCAGAACTGCCCTCGCCCGACTGCGCTGGGCAAATAGTGTCGCCACGAACACAGCCCGATTTAAGCCGTCGGGTTTGCTCTCTAGCAAAGTGCGCGCTCCCAGGGAGCGCGCCAACGCTAAAGCTTCATGATCGCGGCTGACTACCAGCACCACTCCGACCCGAGCCAACTCTTTCAACACCGCTACGGTATGACATAACAAACGCCGATTGAGGTCCCAGCGTTGGTCGATGTCCAACACCTGCGAGAGGCGCGATTTACCCCGCCGTAAAGGCTTGACCGGCACGATCGCCCATAAGGTCATGACAACAGCTCCTGCTGCGCAAAGGTTAGGATCTGTGTAGCTAGTCTTTGGCGGTCGGCGGGGCTTTTCATCACTGTGTCAGTGATCAAGGTGCGCAGTCCGAGAGAACGGATTCCCATCTCTTCTCCAGCATCCAGGCGGTCGAAAACAAAACCCGTGAGCAGCGAGCCGTAGTGCAGAGCAACCGCTTGAGCGGAGGGGGGAATGCCGATTTCGGAAAACATTTTGGCTGCCGGACCCTTGAGCGCTTTGCCGCCGATAATCGGTGAGACTGCGATAACTCTAGCGCGCAACAAAGCCTGACGGATACCCGGCACAGCGAGGATCGGGTCGATTGAAACCCAAGGATTCGATGGACAAAAAATCACCACATCGCAGGAGGTGATGGCTTCTAGCACCCCCGGCGCCGCTTTAGCCTGAGCCGCACCCTCAAAGCGAAAGCCGCGCACGCTGGGTTCAAAGCGATATTTCACAAAATATTCCTGGAAGGACAAATCGCCAAGATCCGTTTCGACGATAGTTTGCATTGGGTCGTCACTCATCGGCTGAACGCGGTGTCTGATGCCCCAGCGCTGGCAGAAAAAGCGGGTCACTTCGCTCAACGTCTCTCCTTCGGCTAAACGGCGCGTGCGTTCCAAGTGGGTGGCAAGGTCTTGATCGCCCAATTGAAACCAAGTTGGCGCTCCTAACGTTTCCAGCGCGCAAAGGGTGTTCCAGGTCTCTCCCCCCCTGCCCCAGCCGGTCTCCGGGTTGGCTATCCCAGCTAGGGTGTAGCACACTGTATCGAGATCGGGGCAGATTTTCAAGCCAAAATGAATGAAATCATCGCCGGTGTTGACGACAATCGTCAACTCGTCAGGGGAAAGGCAGCGCGCCAATCCATCGGCGAGCTTTGCCCCTCCAACTCCCCCGGCTAAAGCGACAACTTTCATAGATAGATCATAACCTCTGCGAGGGACTTGCGCGGTGGGGGCGTTGGCCGTTCTGCAGCGTAACCGACCAGAATCAACGCTTGGGCTTGCCAAGTGGGTGGCAAATTCAGGGCTTGTGCTGCCGCCTCAGGCGCAAAAAGTGGTGCACACAGCCAAACCGTTGCCAGACCTAAGGCATGGGCAGCCAGTTGAAATTGTCCGCCTGCTAGGGCAACGCTTTGAATCGCCATCTCCCGCTCGCCTTTGCGTTGGCGTTCGGTGTTGGCAACCGGGAGATCCTCCTCGCAAAGGCAGAGCAAAACGGCTAGCGGCGCAGAGACGATGCGCCGGCGCGAGCGTTCCAGGCGCTGGTAGATCTCCTCCA
>JAOAHK010000365.1 GCA_026415275.1 Anaerolineales bacterium | reverse complement strand
GAACAACGTCTCCCCAGTTGTCCCTAACTGGTAGCGAAAGCTTTATCTTAAAAAAGCCTCTACCTGGATTGATTGGCTCTACAATTTGTGCTATATTTAACAAAAGACGCATCCCTTCAAATTTCCACTTTTATCGCAACACTCTACATCTCCTATTTGCTCCACGGATGGTACATTTTTATCGGTATTGGTTCTCGCTGCCCTTGGGGATTCTTAACGGTGGGGATTTAGCGGTATCCTAACGGCCCTGATCACAGAATTCCATAACACCTGCCTTCTTACCCGCAATCGATCGGCGAGTGCACTCCGTAAGTGAAAGAAAGGAGTCCCAATGAAAAACTCTAAGTTGCTTTTACCGTTTGCCGCCATCTCGCTTTGCCTGGCGATTGCTCTGCTCTTGGGCTCACCCGCAAATGCTCTGCTCGGCGATATAGACCTGAATAACCTCGTCAACCAAGCCGATCTGAACGCCATCGCCCAACGGTTAGGCTTAAAGGACACCGATGCCAATTATCGAAAAGCCATCGACCTCAATTTGGACGACAAAATCGACGTCTTCGACCTCGCCATTGCCGGGCGTTCCTATGGTGCACCGCGCCTTTTCCATTACACACGCCAGATCTCCAACTGCAAAAACTGCGCCTATTAACAGGATAGCTGCCTGGACGGCTTGGGACGGATCAACGTGATCTGGTCGGGGACAAGCCAGGTGTATTTCAGCCGCCTCGACCGCTTTGGCAACACGCTGATCGATGATTACCCTTTATCCACGGTGAGCGCTTCGGTGCCGGTTGGCATCGCCTGTGGCTCAGATGGCACTGCGCACCTGTTTTGGAAAAAAGGCAGCTATCTTTATCAAGCGCGCTTTGATCGCTGGGGTTATCCGATTATCCCTCCCCAAAAAGTATATGATGAGATGATCAGCGAAGGTGGGGGACAGGTTCTGGGGGCTGCTTTAGATAGCCAGGGGAATGCATTCGCCTTTTTCCGCCGCTATCCAAATGGCGCTCCTACTTTATTGCGCATTACCCCGCAGGGAGAACTGTTGCAATCTGCGGTCGGCATGTTGAGCGGCGATTCCAATACCACCTCCCTTTATCACCGTCTCGCCGTTGATGCAGCAGATAACCTTCATTTAGCCTGGTATGAATTAGAAGGACCCGACCGCCTCTATTATGCTCGCTATGCTTCCGGAAACTCAGTTCCTATTAACGAGCGTGTGGTCGGTTACACTAATTATGACGGTGCAGTCAATAGCGCGCGGCGGGAAGAATTGGAAGTCGATGCGCAAGGAAATGCCTATCTTCTCTGGCGCAAACACGGGACAAGAAAACTTTTTCTCGAGAAGATCGGTTCTGACGGGAATACCCTGCTGGACGATTACGAACTATTCAACCAATGGGGCAACGATGTCTTACCCAGCGACTTTGATCTTGACAATCAGGGCAACCTGCATCTGCTCACCCTCACCGACTGGGGCAAGGGCGTGTGCCGTTCGGCATACGGCACCTTTACCCCGCAGGGTGTGCCGCTCGAACCGCTGCGCTGGATTCTATATAAGCCGGCCATGAACCGACCGCGCATCATGGGAGATAACCAGCAAGACGTCCAAATCGCCTTTAGCACTTGGACGCCAACCGGGCATCCCTCTTGTGAGGATTATTCATTATGCTACCTCGGCACAGCTTTTGACCCAGCCGCTTATGACCTGAGCCGCAGCGATTTGNGAGTTGACGCGGCGCATCTCTCCTATCAGCCGTTGATCGCCCGCTGGAACGGCACGGTTGCCATCACGACCACCGTTTTTAATGAGGGCTGGGCAAGCGCGTCTGCTAACTTGCTGTGGATCGGACTTGAAACCGAGGAAGGACAAAAATTGGCTGAAACAACCCAGACGGTCAATGCCCTGGCTTCCCATGCTCAACAAACCTTCCAAAACGTCCAACTGGCGCTTCCTTCCTTACCCCCCGAAGGGATGGAAGAGATGGAATACTTGCGCCTGCACTTCAAGGTGGACCCACAAAACGCCCTTGCCGAAACCAGCGAGGCAAATAACGAGCTTTCGGTGCCGATTCTGGTGCAAAAACTGCCCACCAAGACGGGGTTGTTTTTGGTTGTCGAAGATGAGACCTATTCGGTGCGGGGCGGGGATACCGAGCGGGTCAACGTTGGTGCGGCAGCCATCCAGGGTGGTAGCTATTCGAAGAGCAATATCCCCGTGACCAGCGACGTGACCGTTTTAGCCGAGGATATTCCCGTAACGGATACCCCGGTCAACTACACCATAAGCTGGCAAGCGGCTGGTTACACCGTTCCAACGCCGGCGGTGATCGGTGTCAAGCGCAACAGCAGTGATCCCTACCGCATCGACTTCGCGCCGAGCAACACGGCGGTGTTGAAGACCAACCGCTGGGGCAGCCTGAGCGGGGCAATCACCAACGGCGGCGGAGCAAAAGTGCGCTTGGTCGGGCAGGGGTTGAGCATTGAGACCACCGCGGATGCCGGTGGCAACTTCTCCCCGACTACGGAATCGAAGTTGGGAAAACTGATCCCCGGTGAGTATCAAATTCGCATCAGCAAAGCTGGCTATGCCCGCCTGAGCGAAACCATCACCATCCAACCGCTCGGGGCGTATACCTATAATCGCACCATGAATACGACCACGGATGCCTATCTGCACGGCAATGTCCTCAACCAATACGGCACGCCCGTCAGCGGTGCCAATGTAAAAGCCTGCAGTGCAACCACCCAAACTGACGCCAACGGCGTTTTCGACTTGACGGTTGCTGCCTCCTGTACGAAATTGGAGATCACGCGCAGCGGCTATGCCAAACGAGAAGTATCGCTCTCGCTCACCGCTGGCTTAGAAACCTTGCTCAATGACCAAATAATGACCTTCGATCCGCCTGTCACGCTGATTTCCAAAGAAGGGCGCGTCGCCAGCCGCGTGATCGACCAATCCACCGCAGGGTTGCTCCCTGATGCACCTGAGGATGCC
>JAOAHK010000364.1 GCA_026415275.1 Anaerolineales bacterium | reverse complement strand
CAATCGGACTCAGTGGAACACGGAAAAGGTCGTGGGCATCTATGGCACACAGTGAGGGCTGGAATTTCCACTTTTGCGGCTCAGCTGCTGGATGCGAGGTCACTGGTAGATAGAGAATGGCGTCTTTTGGGTACTGGATGCGACCTATCAGATAGATTAAAACCACGCCCAGAAGATTGCTCGACCAATCCGCGCCTTTTAGTGTGCGGCAATCCATCTGATTCGCTTGCAGGACTTTGCCTGTGTGCCAGATAGTCAAAGAGCGGCATTGGCCTGCTCGGTTTGGGGCCTTTCCTGGCTCGGTATCTTCTGTTAGAGCATTTTATAAGCCCTGCCTGTTTCTGAAGAATCCGGTTCTATCGGGAGACAGAGGCAGGCCGATATACCTATCCTTTGGTTCACCACCCGGATGCTCTTGCCCTGCTGGAACATCTGGTGGCAATTCTTCGGCGACTTTCTAACGCTTCTGCGCTTCCTTTCGGTCGTCTTTTTCTCCCTCTGAATCAATTTGGAGAGCATTATATCAAGATGTTACTATTGTAAGACGTAATTCAATAAAGCTATGAAACGACTTTATCAAAAAAATTTTTACCAGCTCTGCCCTTATGTTCGAGATCCTCAAAGCCGAGAAGCCAAGGCCAAAAAGATTTTGTGGGTTCTCACCCGGCATACAGACTTTCCCTTATCATCTACTTTCTGTTTGGATGTAGGCTGCTCTTCTGGAATTATCGCACGCGTACTTGCGCCCCATTTTCGGGCCGTAATAGGCTTGGAATACGATGAGACCGCTTTGTATGCGGCTGATCAAGATACCAAAAAACGTGTGCGACTTGTTCAGGGCGACGCAATGCATCTTCCCTTTAAGGATGAGTCGTTTGAAGTTGTCATATGTGCTCAAGTTTATGAACATGTGCCTGATGACAAATTATTATTTGAAGAAATTCATCGGATTCTTAAACAAGAAGGAATTGTCTTTTTCAGCGGTCCTAATTGGCTTTATCCGATCGAACCTCACTACCGCTTACCATTTCTTCACTGGCTTCCTACTATATTGGCAGATATGTATCTACAAATTACCAGACAAAAAACACACTACTATGAGCAATCGCGCCATTTTTGGGAGCTTCGTCGATTAATAGGAAGAAATTTTGTTATCGTGGATGTTTCTAAAGATGTCTTTCTCTTAAAATTTTCTGGGAATAAAATAACAAAGTTTCTTCACAGTTTGCCAGATCTATTTTGGAAAATTTTGGCACCATTCTATCCTAATTTTAATTGGATATTAAGAAAAAGGCGATGATCCATCGTTCAGAGAACTGGAAAGTTTGGCAAAAACGCTTTTTTATTGTTGGGTTAACGATCGGCTCTCTACTTTTCTTTCGGGAGATCCTGCGGGCGAAGGATGTACTGGCTCAGAGCATATATTCTCCCAACAAATTTTTATTTCTACCAGCAATCTTGCTAAATACACTTGCGTATCTTTGTCAGGTTCTATGTTGGAATATGATTATGCAATATATAGGGATACAAATAACTTTTTGGCAATCAATACAAAGTTATTCCTTCACTTTTTTATCCCGTTATATTCCCGGAAGTGTTTGGGGATATTTGGCTCGACATGAATGGCTGAGAGAATGCTACAGAATAAGTTATATCAAGTCCTCTTTAGCCTCGGTTTTAGAGATCATTCTTTTAGTCTTATCTGCTCTCTTCTTCTCAACAGGAGGAATCGGTTTCTTTTTAGAAGGACCCAGGCGTGTTATGGCAGGTGTAGCTTCTGGGATGCTGTTAGTTCTCATATGGTTAGGAATGCCATCTCTTACAGCCCGAATTAGACACAATCTTCCAGCGAAAAGAAAAAGATATTGGCATAAAGCCGTCATACTTTCCTTGATGACACTGAGTTTACATGGGGGAACCGTATATCTGACGAGCTTTGCTATTTACCCCCATTCCTCCTTAGATTTAATTGGGGCTATATACACAATGAATCTCTCGTGGCTTTTGGGGTTTGCTTTCATTTTCGTGCCAGCCGGTATAGGTATACGTGAAACCGCCCTTTCCCTTCTGCTCGCCAATCACTTTAATTTTCCAGCCAGACAGGCCAGTATGATTGCTGTTACTGTGCGGTCTTTGTTAATCTTGGCCGAATTAGAATGGATCATAATAGGATTGATCTTACGCAAACGGTACAAAACCATTCCTAAATTGGCAGGAGAAACAGAGAAAAGCGGGTTCTCTTAAGAACAAATCCTACTATACCTTATCAATTGACATAATTTCTCGGGAGCCCTCTATGCGGTACCCGAGAGGTCCATAACTCTCGTAAGCTCCAAACGTGATCCGTCACCCCAGCGGCCTTCATCGGGGTAACCTCTCGCCATTTTTTGGAAGAACTGTTCCTCTTTGTGGAAAGAGATGAGTAGTCTATGGCCTCCCGCAAACCATCATACGGAAGGCAAAAAGGATTGTATTGACGCATCGTTTTGTTCTGCCGTTCTACAAAAGCCTATCAACACATCGGCCAATCAGAGACCGTTGGAGATATGCCTCCTGCGCTTCTAATGTGCTGAAAATCACTTTTGGGGTGACTCTCACTATCCGGCCCCTATGCCAATTTTTCACCACTTGTGCGTCCATACGTCTGGTGGAAGCACCTGCCGGGGCTTGAGTAACAAGCCTCGTTGCCCCAGCGCTCAAGTTGCATCCATTGACTCAATAACCAGAGAATCGCCTCACGATACGGAGGCTGTGGATCGCTGAAGAAGACGTGCAGAGATCTGTCCACTTCTTGAGTTTGGGCAATCGGCGGGTCGGCGTTTTACCGGTTAACCTCACCGGACACAAAGGCTGGAATCCCTTTGTGCACCAGATTAAACTCATTCAGAATCAGCAGTTCCCATATTCCGCCTGGAGCGGTTCAAAGGCCGAGCAGAGCACCTCCTGTCTCTTATACACATCT
>JAOAHK010000363.1 GCA_026415275.1 Anaerolineales bacterium | reverse complement strand
GTATAATTACATTCCCAGCAAGTCTTCGGACAGGCAAGATTCCATAGCGGCGCTATCCCATGAATACGCTGCCTACCTTGTTAGCCGAAACAAAGATGCGCGGTGAATCGCTTGTTTACAAACAGGAAACAAACCATGAGCGAACCCATCTTGAAAATCGAAAATCTCAGCCTCAAACGGGAGGAACGCTATATTCTCAATGATGTAAATCTGGAGATTTTTCCTGGTCAAGTCCATGCTTTATTAGGCTTGAACGGATCGGGGAAATCCTCCTTAGCTTATACAATTATGGGATGCGAGGGTTACACACCCGATCAGGGGCGGATATATTTTGAAGGGAAAGAGATTACCCATCTCTCGATCACCGAACGTGCCCGCTTGGGGATCACCTTAGCTTGGCAAGAACCGGCTCGGTTTGAAGGTATTCCGGTAGGGAAGTACGTTGGTTTAGGGGTTAATCCTCCCGATCGCGAACGGGTAATTCAAGCCCTCGAAGCCGTTGCGCTGCCGGCAAAGGTCTATGGCTACCGTTCAGCGGATAAAACCCTTTCAGGTGGTGAACGAAAACGCGTTGAATTGGCAGCGGTCTATGCCATGCGGCCGCGCCTGGCGATTCTTGACGAACCGGATTCGGGGATCGATATTCTCTCACTCGGTGAAATCGCCAATCTGATTCGGCGTATGGCGATTGAAGGAGTAGCCGTTTTTTTGATCACCCACCGCGACGAATTGGTTGAGACCGCTGACGTCGTTTCGCTCATTTGCGCCGGAACAATCGTGTTCAGCGGCAGACCCCTTGAAGCGCGGCGCTATTTCACCAGCCGCTGCATTCCACACCTCGAAGCGCTAGGTTCACAACCTTGGGACATCTCGAAGCCTGAGGTGCAAGAAGCGCTCGCTAGTAATGGACTATTCAAGCTCGTTGCCCAAGCTGCCGATAGTCAAGATGGGAAGGAGCAAGCCGCATGAACGCCGTTGTAAAACCGAAACACGCCATTGAGAAACGCCCTGGTTGGGCAGACGAAATGGCAGCCATGCTGGAGGCTTATCAGCAAGCTGGCGGCGAACCGGCGGCTTTGCAATTGCCTCAGGTGGCTACCCTAGTAGTCAGTGCCAACACTGTGCTTGTGTCTCACGAAATTCCCGGCATTCACTTTCACGCTGAACCTCTAGAAAGCGGCGTGAAAGCTACTATTCACGTCGAACCAAACGCCAAGATCGAACATCCCGTTCACCTTTGCTTTGGAGTGATCCCCGCTGAAGGGATTCAACAGATTCTAGCAAACTACGAGATCGGCGACGGAGCAGAAGTGCAGTTTCTCGCCCATTGTTCTTTTCCCAATGCAGTTAAAGTTCAGCACCTAATGGAAGGAACAATCCATGTCGGCAAAAATGCCAGCCTGACCTACACCGAAGAGCATTTTCACGGTCAAATGGGTGGGGTCGAAGTTCTGCCCCGTGTCCGCGTTAAGGTTGAGGAAGGCGGGCGCTTTAATACCACCTTTGTCCTCACGCGTGGTCGCATTGGGAAAATGGTGTTTGATTACGAAGTAGAAGCCGGCGACCGCGCTGTGGTCGAAATGACCACCAAAGCATACGGTCATGGCGATGACGAAGTGATTGTCAAAGAAGTGGTGCACCTAAATGGAGTAAAGGCGCGCGGTCTAACCCGCACGCGCGTTGCTGTGCGTGACCATGCCCGCAGCCAGGTCTTTACCACCATGGAAGGGAACGCTCCAGGCGCACGCGGACACATGGACTGCACTGAAATCGTGCGTGATCAAGCCATAGCGCAGAACACCCCACTGGTCATCGTTCGCGACGACCAAGCCCAAGTCACCCATGAAGCTGCCATCGGCAGTGTCAACCGCAAGGAACTCGAAGCCTTGCTAGCGCGTGGTCTAGATGAAGACGAAGCGGTTGACTTGATCATCCGCGGCATGATCCGCTAGCAGATGAAATCAAAACCCATGTTATGATAAGGCATTCGACAAAAGAAAGGATAGAAATCTATGAATAACCCAAACGAACAAACAGCGGTCGGCTCAGAAGGCACGATCGATGTCTTCCAAGCCGGCCGTGTCCTTGGCGAGATATTGGTAGGAACTCCCGCTTATCAAGATTTCATCAACGCTTTACGCGCCATCAACGAAGACCCCCAGATTCAACAAATCGCCACCCAAATGCGCAGTCATCAAAGAGCACTGCAGTTGGGCGGCGATGGACGGGATCATCAAGCAGAATTAGCCCGCCTGCAAGCCGAACTAGATGCGCTTCCCATAGTGCAGCACTATCGCAAAACCGAGCTAGAGGCGCTGACCCTCTTTCGTGCGGTTGATGATTTTATCAGCCAAGCAATTGGTTTCCCCTTTGCTCGTAACGCTCACCGCAGCAGTTGCAGTTGTGGTGGATAAGGAGATAGACGATGGAACTCAATCCTGAAATTCAAACTGCTGCTCTCAACCTGGTGCGAGCGATGAAAGACGACACGACGATTCGTCTCTATCTTTCCGCCAAAGAGGCCGTTCAAAACGATCCCGAAGCCAGCGCGCTAGAAAACCAATTAATCGAGCTTTACGAGAGCTTGATCCAGCGCCAACAACAGGGAGAAAAGCTGAGTGAGGAAGACATTCAAGCCTTCAATAGCTTGCGGTATCAAGTGAGGGTGCACCCGCTCATCGCTCAGCGCGAAAACGCCTTGGCGCAGATCAAACCCTATCTTGCTCAAATCGCAGATGAAATTAGTTATACCCTGGGCATTGATTACACCATCCTCGCCGATGCCCAATGCAGTGGAGGATGTTCGTAAAGGAATGAAATACCGAATTCTTTCCTTCCTGATCTTCCCCTTCATCTTTGCAGGATTCTTGACAATTACAGGGCTTCCTGCCCAAAAAGTCCTGGCTCAAGATCAACCTACACCCACCAATAAATATTGCCATCTTTGCGATCAGATGACAGCCCAAGCCGTTGTGCGGGTGATCCTGTTTTGGATGGATGGCTGTCCACACTGTCATGAAG
>JAOAHK010000362.1 GCA_026415275.1 Anaerolineales bacterium | reverse complement strand
GTCGTATCCCTTTTGACCCAAAAGAGCGATCCGCCCAAGCAGCTCACGGATATCAACGGCGACCCTGTAGACATGACCAATGCAATTGGTTTTAAAGGTCTATCTGATATCGAATGATTGACCTTTTTTGACTAATGTGGAGGAGCAAGCCATTAATGGTTTTGGGATTTTATGATTAGCAAAGGAGGCAAAAATGTCTTACGGATACACTGGGAAAATCTTGCATGTTGATTTAACTCATCACAAGTTGGAGGTTGAGGAACCCCCTGAGGCGTTCTATCGGAAATACATGGGTGGTTCAGCCATGGGGATGTATTACATTCTCCGAGACGTGCCACCGAAGGCAGATCCACTCGGAACTGAAAACGTCTTGACGATTATGTTGAGTGTCACCACAGGTGCAGCAATTTCGGGTCAAAGTCGGGTGAACATCAATGCTAAATCTCCAATGAGTGGCGCCATTGGGGATAGCCAAGGGGGCGGTTTCTTTCCAGCCGAACTGAAGTTTGCCGGTTTTGACGGGATTGTCGTTCGCGGCAAATCGCAAAAACCGGTCTACCTCTCGATTGTGAACGGCAAAGCCGAACTGCACGATGCTGCTCATTTAGTTGGAAAATTGACGGGGGAAGCGGAAACTATCATCCGGCAGGAAATTGGAGAGCCAAAGGCAGAAGTCCTTCAGGTTGGCCCCGCTGCTGAAAAGGGTGTGCTGTTTTCCAGCGTGGTCAGCATGAGCAATCGTAACAACGGGCGCACGGGGATGGGCTTGGTGATGGCAAGCAAGAATTTACGGGCGATCGCTGTGCGCGGCACCCAAAAACCAGCGATTTTTGACCCGAAAAAATTGGCAGAAATCAATAAATTGGGTCCCAAATGGATGCCTGAAAACCCCGATGTGGATGGACTGGGGAAATACGGCACTGCCAGTGTTGTCATGCCGCAGAACGCCTGGGGAACTTTGCCGACGCGCAACTACAACGAGGGGCAATTCGAGCTGTGCGAGCAGATCAGCGGTGAGACGATGTATGACACAATCCTCAAAGAGCGCGATACTTGCTATGCCTGTGTTGTGCGCTGCAAGCGGGTCGTGGAAGTGAAAGAAGGCGCGCTGACCGTTGATCCCCATTACGGTGGTCCGGAATACGAAACAATCAGTACGTTCGGTTCGTATTGTGGCATTGGCGATTTAGTAGCTATCAGCAAGGCAAATGAGATCTGCAACCAATACGGAGTCGATTCGATCACCTGCGGAGCAACGATCGCTTTTGCGATGGAATGCTTTGAAAAGGGGATTATCGGATTAGAACAGACTGGCGGGGTCGAGCTGAAATTTGGCAACGCACAAGCTATGCTGGATGTACTGGAGCAGATTGTAACGGTGAGCGGGAAACTTGGTCCAATTTTGGCGCAAGGTTCCGCTCGTGCAGCGAAGGTTTGGGGACCTGCTGCTGAGGAATGCTTGATCACGGTCAAAAACGAGGAAGCCCCGGCGCACATGCCACAAGCCAAGAAATCGTTGGCGGTGATTTATGCGGTCAACCCCTTTGGCGCTGACCATCAATCCAGCGAACATGATCCAATGTATGAGGCTGGCACTAGCGAGCTGTACTTAAAGCGGTTAGCGGAATTAGACTTGAAGGATCCCCCACCAGAAGGCAGTTTGAATGCTGAGAAGGTGCGTTTTGCTGCGTATAGCCAAATTTTCTATAGCATTTTGGACACCTTGGAGCTTTGCCAGTTTGTCTGGGGGCCGGCCTGGACACTTTACGGTCCGACCGAGTTGGTTGACATGGTCAAGGCTGTCACCGGCTGGGATGTATCCCTCTATGAGTTAATGAAGGTCGGAGAAAGACGGATTAACATGATGCGCGCTTTCAATATGCGGGAGGGATTCAGTCGCAAGGATGACACCTTACCAAAGAAATTCTTCAAACCGCTGGTTGGTACAGGCCCAACTGCCGGTGTAGCAATCGACAAAGAAGAATTTGAAAAAGCGTTGGATCTCTATTACCAGATCATGGGCTGGACGAATGACGGTCTGCCCACGCGGGCAAATTTTGTCGATTTGGGTGTAGAATGGGTTGCCGATCGAGTTGGCTTATAACCTTTTTAGGAGCATACAATGACAAGACATGAAGAAACCTTAAGCCATCTTTCACCTGTATGGATGCCTTATACGCATATTGTTTCCGAAAAGGCGGAGGGGTGTTGGGTATATGATATTAGTGGAGAGAAATATCTTGACTTCACTTGTGGTATTGGGGTAACCAATACGGGACACTGCCATCCTGCGGTAGTGAAGGCGATCCAAGAGCAAGCTGCCAAGTTTATCCATGCTCAGATGAACATCGACAAGCATAAGCCAATTATAGAATTGGTGGAAGAGCTACGGACGATTGTTCCCGAGCAGATCGATTGTTTCTTTTTCACCAACTCTGGCGCCGAAGCCATCGAAGGGGCGATCAAACTAGCTCGCCATGCCACAAAGCGGACGAATGTGATTGTCTTCCAAGGCAGTTTTCATGGTCGCACCATTGGGACAATGTCTTTGACAACCTCAAAGACAATCTATCGGGTTAGCTACCAACCCCTCATGCCCGGTGTTTTTGTTGCTCCATATCCTTATGCCTATCGTTACGGATGGGATGAAGAGCAGACCAGTCGCTGGTGCTTGGATGAGCTAGAATTTCTCCTTCTCAGTCAGACGGCTCCCGAAGAAACGGCTGCGATCTTGATCGAGCCAGTATTGGGGGAGGGTGGGTATGTCGTTCCGCCAAAAAGTTTCATGCAGGGGCTGCGCAAGCTATGTGATCAACATGGCATCCTCTTGATTTGTGATGAGGTGCAAGCCGGCTTTGGCAGGACCGGTAAGTGGTTCTCTTTCCAACACTTCGATATTGTCCCGGATATCATGACGGTAGCCAAAGGTTTAGCCTCGGGAATGCCCTTGGCGGGTGTCTTCAGCCGTAAGGAGTTAATGGAAAAATGGGTGCCGGGCTCACATGGTGGAACATACGGTGGAAATG
>JAOAHK010000035.1 GCA_026415275.1 Anaerolineales bacterium | reverse complement strand
CCACTATGATGATGCCGTGTTTTCCTGCTGTGGAGGTATAGGGGAGTTGCGTCAAGCGGGCGAGGAAGTGCAAGTCTGGACAATTTGTGGCGGAAAACCACCCAGAGCGGCTCTCTCCTCTCCATATGTCCAAGAATTACACAGTCGCTGGGGATTTGGCGCAGAAGCGGTTGCTCTCCGGCAAGCTGAAGATGCTGAAGCCTTGAGACAGCTTGGTGTAACCGGCATTTCGTTTTCTGTTCCCGATTGCATTTATCGTCTCTCTAAAAGCAACCAACCACTCTATACCTCGGACGACTCACTTTTTGGCGAACTTCAGCCAGATGAATCTACACGGATCGCTGCATTGAGTAAAAAAATAATGCAAAGAGTGTCCCCTCAGAGCAGACTCATTTGTCCTTTGGGCATTGGCAACCATGTTGATCATCAACTCACCCGCCTAGCCGCTGAAAGGACTGGCATACCCTTGTGGTATTATGCGGATATTCCCTATATCTTTCGCCACCCAGATTGGCAAGAAAAATACCTGCTGCCCAGTTTCCAAGCACACTCTATCCCAATCAGCAAAATAGGTTTTGAAATCTGGATTCAAGCGATTTCCGCCTACCAATCGCAGCTCAGCACCTTTTGGGATGACTTCGAGCATCTCCGTCAGGTTTTTTATGCCCATTGGCAATCCAACCCTGCACTTCGACTATGGCATCAATTGGTATAAGCTGCTGTCAAGAACCCTTGTCTTCTTTTACAGACAACCCGTTGATGTTTGCAACCTGAGATATCTGCAGATCCTATTGAATCAAGTAAAACTTTCCTTGACATGCTTCGGGCTTACAGATATAATTTCAAACGACTTTCCTCGATAGCTCAATTCGGCAGAGCGGGCGGCTGTTAACCGCTAGGTTCCAGGTTCGAGTCCTGGTCGAGGAGCTATTTTCTTATGGTTATCCTCATTGTCTCTCTCCATGTAAAACCCGAATTTGTCGAGGCTTTCAAAGAAGCCACCCTAGAAAACGCGCGCCACAGCCTACAGGAATCTGGCATTGTGCGCTTTGATGTTCTCCAGCAAAGCGATGACCCAACCAGATTTCTCTTGATCGAAGTCTATCGCACACCCGAAGATCCGGCCAAACACAAAGAAACCTCACATTACAATAAATGGCGAGAAGTCGCTGAACCAATGCTGGCTGAACCGCGTACGCGTGCCTTATATACCAACATCTTCCCCAGCGACGAAAACTGGTAAAAAACTCCCAGCCTCCCCAAAATCACTCGTTCTTGCTTGTCTTTATTTTGTGTTTTGTAGCTGCAGGGATCGCGCTGCGAATCTGGAGCTTTCAACAGAACACTCGTCTCTATGGGGATGTCAATCTGTTTGCCCTCACAGCTCGTCAGTTGGCTTCGCAGGCGACCCTAACGTATCCCATGAAATATGACTATACCCCCCAAACCCCTTATCTCACCTTAGAAAGCCCCGCCAGCCAACACCCGCCGTTATGGCCCTTGTTAGGTGCAATCCTCGCCCGCATGTGGGAGACACAAGACACGTTTCTCATGCTCAAAGCCCTTTCCCTTCTTGCCGGTTTGGGGGTTTGGTTGGCATTTTTACCCAAGATAGAAGATTTTGCGCAATTTGCCAAATTTGTGCCCTTTGGACTTATCACCATCTCCCCTTGGCTGGTCGATTTCAGTAGCAACGGTAGCCCTTATATATTGATTGCTCTAATCCTATTGCTTGCCGATCAGCTTTGGAGAGTTGATTTTTCTGAAAATTTATTATGGTTGAGCGGGATCAGTGCTTTTTGCGCTTTTGCCATTCTAACCCACTCTAACTTAATCTTACTACCCCTTGCCTTTGCTATGAGAATTATAGAGAACGAAAATATCTTACGTCAAAAGAAAGCGATAAAACTTGGCATCTTCTGTGTCTTACTCCTTCTCTTCCTAAGCCCATACTTGATCTGGAATTTGCGCACCTTCGGACAATTGTTCCATTCCCCTTCATCTTACTATTTATTAGAACAACTCCAGATAGCCTCCATCACTCTGGATCAGAATCGGGTTGTTTGGAAGCTATTGCCAACATCTTCATCAGCTATCCTAGAGCGTTATACCCTCATGTTGGTTAAGTCCCTCTGGGCGGGAGCACGTCAGTATCTTGAGATGATCACCCCTATTGGAGCATTCTTTCTTCTCCTCCCTTTATCACATCTCTACCTGAGCCGACAAAGACTCAGATTAAAGCAGCATTGGTGGATAAAGCTTTTCTCACCCTTCTCCCTATATCTGCTGACCATAGCTTTTTGGGCAACATATAAAACCCGTTTCTTGATACCACTGCTTCCGATCACCTATCGGTTAGTTGGCGAGGGTATCGAGGAGGGGTTGAAGGTCGCCAAAGGACGAGTTTGGTTAATCTGGTTGGCGGTGGTTGCTCTGTTCTTATGGACATTCTATCCCTACAGACAACGCCCTTTGAATTTTTACTACGCTGCCGAAACCCCACGCCTCGCCCAACAATATGATCAGATGAGAAACCTCGCAAAACAATTGGCGGAGCAACCTAAAGGAGTTGTCCTAGGCATATCAAACAACTTAGATGGGGGTATCGAGACAATCTACTGGGCAAGACAGCCCTTTGTGATGGCAAGAGGCTTTAACAAGATTATTTGGAGAAAGCTGGCAATTGATTTTCAAGCCCATTATGTTTGGAGTGAATGTCAACAAAGGGAACGATTACAAAAGCTCTTTCCAAGTAGCCAACTCTTGCTCTACAATGACCTGTTTTGTGTTTTAGTAATTCACCCATAATCCATTCTCTTTCGAAATATTCGAGGTGGGGGAGATAAATGGGAGTCCTACCTCCTTTATATACTGAAAATCCCATGGAGCGAGATAACACCCGAATCAATCCATTTTTCATTCTTTTCCTATTCTAGTAAACCGACATGAATGTCGCTCGACAACCGATTATTTCCCTAATTAAGTCAAGGTAATCGCGAATAATTTCTCAATTTCAGAGTTGAAAAACTGTGCAATTTTTTATGATTATGGGATAATAAAGATGCCCTGTCAAACAATTCGACAAGTCAGCCATCAGCAGAGCAGTTCTGAGACAGATGAGAGGAATAGAGCAGAGAATACATTTTGGAGGATCGAAACAATGGAGAGCTCCACTCCCACCCGCAAATATCCTTTCCGCTGGGAATTGCTGGGCAACCTGCGCTTAGGTCGTCCAAATTTAGGACCAATAACCAGTCTACATGCCTATCGGTTAATGGAATTTACATTTAGGGACGTGCTAGAGCAAACCGTTGGCACAGAGCAAACCGATCAAATTTTCTACGCAGCAGGAAGACTAGCCGGGCAACAGTTTTATCAAAACGCTCTCAAACCTGTCCATGATCTCAATGAATTTATACGCGAGTTAACCTTGACCCTGCGCGAATGGGGAATCGGGATTCTGCGCATTGAGAAATTAGACCTAAAGCGGGGAGAAATTGTGCTGACGGTTTCGGAAGACCTTGACTGCTCCGGTTTACCCGAACTAGACGATGAGATTTGCGTCTATGATGAAGGTTTTCTTTGTGGTTTACTAGAGAGTTTTACCGGTCAGCCCTTCAAAGTAAAGGAAATTGATTGCTGGTGCACCGGAGATCGCACCTGCCGCTTCCGAGCCGAATTTCCTCCCCTATCCGGATAAGAATTTGCCGCTCCTCATCACTCCTCGAGGGTATTATGAAAGATTCGCCTCTCACTTTGAAACAACACCCTGAACGGGCATTTCTGCTTCTGGAGCAATTTCGAGCGCTGATCATCGACTCTCAAGAAAAAACGATTGAGACTAGTGGCGAAACCGATTGGCTGCCCTACGAACAAGCTTTGCAAACGCTTCTGGAAATCCGCCGCTTGGCCTTCGCTATGGCAAAGGGCGAACTTTCATATGAAATAAAAGAGAAAGGGGCATTAGCAGGCGCTCTCAAATCCTTACAAGCCAACTTGCGCCATCTAACCTGGCAAACCCAACAAGTTTCGCAGGGGGACTTCACCCAGCGAGTAGAATTCATGGGCGAATTCTCGGCAGCATTCAACGAGATGGTTGCCCAATTAGATGCGATGGCCCAAGAGCTTCAGATTCAACAAGATGAATTAATCCGCCGCAACGATAGTCTGATTTTAGAAGTGGCTGAACGAGAACGCGCTGAAGCTGCCGAACGTGAGCAGCGAAAATTAGCCGAAACCTTGCAATCGGCGGCAATGGCATTGAACGCCACGCTTAATTACGAAGAAGTGTTGGACATCATGCTAGAACGCATCGGCGATGTCGTATCCTACGACTCTGCGGTAATCATGGAAGTAGAGGGAATGCGTGCTTACGTACGACGAACAAAAAACTATCACCGCTACGGTGCAGAGATAGAAAGACGTGTTCGCGAAGCCTGTTTTGATATTCCCAATACACCAAACTTATTTATGATGTTCACAACCTTAAAGCCCTATATCATCCCAGATGTCGAGCAGTACCCAGCCTGGGATCGGCGCAAAACGGGCAATCCTATTCGGTCTTGGCTTGGTGCGCCTATCTACGCCCATGGTCAGGTTCTAGCGTTCTTTTCCCTAGATAAACTGGAACCCAACTACTACCAAGATGAACATGCGCACAAATTGGAGATGTTTGCCAATCATGCCGCTCTCGCAATGCTCAACGCGCGCCTTTTCCAAGAGATCCAGCGCTTGGCGGTCACCGATACCTTGACAGGACTTTATAACCGCCGTTATTTCTTTGAACGGGCTTGCCAAGAATTTGTCCGCTCCTGTCGCTATCGACGCCCCCTAACCATCATCATGCTTGACCTCGACCATTTTAAGTTGGTCAACGACACCTATGGACACCCAGTCGGAGACTTGGTCTTGCAAAGCACCAGCCGAGTGATCCTCCAAACTGTGCGCAAAAGCGACCTAGTCGCCCGCTTTGGTGGGGAAGAAATTGTTTTGTTACTCCCCGAAACTAATCTCCAGCAAGGTGAAGCCCTTGCCGAACGCTTGCGCCATAAGATTGCCACAACAAATATTCCGATTAACGAACACTCCATTACAGTAACAGCGAGTTTTGGGATCTGTGGAGGAAATCCCGCTGATTGCCAAATGGAACCACAGCGCGCAATCGAAACTTTGATCGAGCTCGCCGATCAAGCCTTGTACCAAGCCAAACAAACGGGTCGTAACCGAGTGTGTTCCACTCAGCCAAATTTTTTCAAGACGACCGCCGCATAGCAAGTTCAACGAGTGACCCGGATTTGTGCTTAACATTGGTCACAAATAAAGAGTATCCTCAACTTTTCGAACCTCGGCAATCTTCCCTTCATTGCTAACCATCTCCTGTTTTTCAGGCAGGTGAAGGGCAACATTCTTAGGTTGCGGCGCGCCAAAGCTCAGACAGGTCTTCTGCAGACCCAGATGGCGGCTCATACAGCGTGGGCAAGTTCATTCCAGTTTCAGATAACCGAGGGTTTCTTTTGACTATTTCTCCTTTTCGAGAGTAAAGTGGGGAAAGACAGGACAGGTCTTTAATTACACCTGATAATGGAAATCAAAAGTTAGCAGTACAAACTGTACCTCCTTGCCTCGATGTTTTTTTTAACCGATCCAAAGCTCGGAGGCACAAGCCGTAGCTACAAGCTCTGCTTGGGCTTTACCCACCCAAAGTCAGGTGGTTCAACCGTATCACCAAGCTCCGCTTGGTATTTACCGACTCAAAGGTCGGCGGTACAAGCCGTATCGCCAGCTCTGCTTGGGATATACCACCCAAAGATCGGCGGTACA
This sequence comes from Anaerolineales bacterium, assembly GCA_026415275.1. GTDB lineage: Bacteria > Chloroflexota > Anaerolineae > Anaerolineales > UBA4823 > NAK19. The sequence continues at coordinate 6,519 of JAOAHK010000035.1, read as the reverse complement.
GGCCGTATCCTCAAGCTCCCCTGAGATAGACCGACCAGTAGTCGGTGGTACACCTTACAGAAAAGACTCTACCATATCGAAAAGCTCTTTTATAATAAACGCCATTCGGGATAAACCCAACAGAAAGGAGTCTTCTTCATGAAAGTAGCCTACCAAGGCGCGCCTGGCGCCTACTCCGAAGCAGCCATCTTTGAAATATTTGGCNAACAAGCCCAAGCCATCCCCTGTGAGACCTTTGAGGAGGTCTTTCAAAAAGTCGAAACAGACGAAGCCAATCGCGGCATGTTGCCCATCGAAAACTCAGTTACCGGCAGCCTGCACCGCAATTATGATTTGTTGCTCGAACACCAATTGGTCATCGTGGGCGAGTACCCCCTGCGCGTGCGCCACTGCTTGATCGGCTTGCCCAGCGCAGACTTGAAAGACATCCGCAAAGTGATCAGCCACCCGCAGGGCATTGCTCAGTGTGAAAAATATCTGCGTTCGCTCGGCGTGCACACCGAAGCAGTGTACGATACTGCCGGCAGCGTCAAGATGGTCAAAGAAAGCGGCGACCCAAGCCTAGCAGCCATTGCCTCCAATTGGGCTGCCCAAATCTACGGCATGAAAATCCTGCAAGAGGGAATCGAAGATAACCAAGCCAATTACACCCGCTTTCTGGTTTTAGCCAAAGAACCCATTCAGCCTGAAGGAGAAGCTAAGACCTCCATCGTGTTCACCTTGCGCAACATTCCTGGCGCGCTTTTTAAAGCCCTCAGTGTCTTTGCTTTGCGCGATATCGACCTGACAAAAATCGAATCGCGCCCCTTGGTTGGCACGCCGTGGGAATATCTGTTTTATATCGACTTTCGCGGGTCAATTGCTGAAGAAAAAGTGCGCCACGCCCTTGAAAATTTATCCGAATATGCGTTAAGTTTGCGCGTGCTCGGATCGTACCCACGCTTGGGCAATGAGAAATCAGCATAAAAAGGTCAAAGCGATGGACAAAGAAATTCTCAGGCAAGAGGCACATAAAACGCTTCTTTTTTTCTCTCTGCTTATTTCTTTGAGTGCTTGTCAGGGAAAGCCTGCTTCGCCCGCCACTCCTGCAACCACTCAGCCAACCCCGTCATTGGCGAACTCGCCCTTCCCATTTGTGGAGGACAAGCACAAAACGAAGCTTAGCGCTACTAGTAACGACTGGTTTGCAACTGCTGCAACCTGTACACCCTGTCATCAGAACATCAAATCTTCTACAGGAAGCGAATTTTCACCCGCAGAACGCTGGCGGGGGACAATGATGGCAAATTCCGCCCGCGACCCCTATTTTCGCGCCAGCTTAGGGCTGGAATTGGAAAAGTCTCCCCAATACGCCGCCGAAATCCAAGAAAAATGCGCCACTTGCCATACCCCCATGGCGCGCTTTAGCGCCTTTGCCAATGGGCAGACGATTGCCTTGATTGGTGATCAGAGCCCATATAACTCGCAACACCCGCATCACCGCCTAGCCTTGGATGGCGTCTCTTGCACGGTTTGCCACCAAATTCCGCCAACAGGGGATGCGGACTTTCGCCACAGCGGCGATCTGGCAATCGACTTGACTACACCATATGGCAAAAGGCCCTTGTATGGTCCTCTCCCCATGTCTCGCCAGAGCGTTGCGATGATGGCCGGCGCATCGGGGTACGAGCCAGTTGAAAGCGAGCATATCCGCCAATCTGCTCTCTGTGCTACCTGTCACGAGTTGTACCTCAATTACCTTCAAGCGGATGGTTCATTGAGCGCAGATACCTTTCCCGAACAAACGCCCTACAGTGAATGGTTAGCATCTGCGTATGTCAGTCAGCAAACTTGCCAAGACTGCCATCTCACCCGAACTGAGGAAGCAATTCCCATATCCAATATCACTCCCCAAAACCGTTACGCAGGGGTTTCGCAACATAACTTTTTTGGTGGGAATGCCTACATGCTGACCTTGCTTAACAATTTCGGCAGCGATTTGGGTGTGGAAGCCGACTCTGGGCACTTTCGCGATTCTATTGACGAGACGATGAGCTTTCTGCAATCGCGCACAGCCACCCTCGAAATTTCGAACCCGCACATCGAAAACGGAGTCCTATCCTTTGACATTGTCATCTCCAACTTGAGCGGGCATAAATTCCCAACGAGCTTCCCTTCACGCCGCGCTTGGCTGCATATCACCGTGACCGATGCACAGCAAAAGCTCATTTTTGAATCGGGAGGGTACGACCAACAAGGATTGATCTCCGAAAACGACAACGACCTCGATCCCACTCGCTTTGAACCGCATTATGAACGGATCACTTCGCCGCAAGAAGTTCAAATCTATGAGAGCATTCTACAAACGGTGCACGGGGAAGTTACCACGTTGCAACTTCATACCGCAAGCTATTTGAAAGACAACCGTCTCCTACCTAAGGGATTTGACAAAATCGACGCACCTGCCCACGTTGCGGTCGTCGGAGATGCCCTAAAAGACAACGACTTTCTAGCTGGCGGGGACACGCTGAACGTTCAAGCAGATGTCAGCCAAGCTGAAATTCCCCTGGTCATTCGCGCAGAACTGTTATATCAGACGATTGGCTATCGCTGGGCAACGAATGTTCTGGCAGCTTCTAACCCATTGGCGATGGAATTTGCCCGCTATTGGCAACAGACTCCAAACCTTCCCATTCCTGTCGCTTGGCAATCCATCGAGATTCCCCAATAGGAATCAAGGGGCAAGTTGCCCCGACAAAATAACTTGACCATAAGAAGGATAAATAAATTTTTGTGCAACCCGATTTGGAGTACAATACACATAACTAATCTTAAGAAGGCATTGTCATCGATTACCCTATCTTTTCATCTCGTTAATCCCACACTCCTTCCCACAAGATTAGTTTTAGCCTTGCGGAACGAAGAGCATGTCTGCCTCACCATTTTCTAGCTCCCCCTATCGGATTCTGATTGTCGAGGATGATCCCTCCTTGCGCGGCGGTATTGCTGAGATTTTACGCGAGGCTTCGATGGAGGTGGTCGAAGTCACCAATATCCAAGACGCCTTAGCGCAAGTCAAGATCAGCCGGCCACAACTGATTCTGCTTAGCGATACCCTATTCCAAGCCCAAAGCGGCGAATTGGGCATTTTGCTAAAAAGCGAAGCGTTGCCCAGACGTCCATTGATTATTCTCCTGGGCACAGCGGGAACCACTTCGGATACCCAATCTGGAGGAATGGAACACGGCGCCGATAGTTATATTCTACGTTCTATTCCCATGCGCGAATTTGTCGCTCGCGTTCAATCGCTTGCTAACTTACAATCCCTCGAGGAAAAATCCAACTACCTTAATCGAGTCTTGCGGGCAATCCGCAATGTCAACCAGTTGATCGTCCGCGAGAAGGACCGACAGGCGTTGCTGCAAAAATCTTGTGAGATTCTGATCGAAAGTGGTGGCTATTTCAACGCTTGGATCGTCACATTCTCCCCGGACGGACAAATAGAAACGATCGTCGAAGCGGGCTTAGGCGAAGCCTTTACCGAGATGCGCCAACGGTTGTCGAAAGGGGAACTTACCGCAGTTGAGCGGCAAGCGATGACACAGAAGGAAGTTGTCATCGTTGAAGACCCCTCTATTTTCTGCACGGATTGCCCTTTAGCCGCGGGATATGCAGGGCGGGCTGGAATGAGTGTTTCGCTGCGCTATGGCGATCGAGCGTACGGGGTGCTTACCGTCTCCCTGCCCAAAGAATTTATCAACGACGCAGAAGAAAAATCTCTGCTCCATGAGGTCGCTGGCGACCTTGCTTTTGCTCTGCATAACATCGAATTAGAAGAAAGCCAAAGTCAGATTGCTGCTGCCCTGCGCCAAAGCCGCCGGCAATTAGCCACTCTGATCAACAATCTACCGGGTATCGCCTATCGCTGTCAGAATGACCCAGAGTGGACGATGGAATATCTCAGCGCGGGTTGTCTGGACTTGACTGGCTATGATGCCGAGGAATTGATCGGCAATAAAAATCGATCGTACGCCAGCTTGATTCACCCCGAAGATCGCAACGCAGTTTGGGAGAATGTCCAAAAAGCAGTTTCTGAAAACAGACCCTATCAGTTGACTTATCGCATAATCGCTGCGGATGGTAGTGAGAAGTGGGTCTGGGAGAAAGGCGAGGGGGTCTTCGATGATGGCGGAAATTTGGTTGCTCTGGAAGGATTTATCACCGACATCAGCGAACGAATAGCATACGAAAAAGACCTGCAATTCAGGATGGAACAATTAGACGCCCTCTCCCGCGCGTGCCAAATTGTGACCGCATCGCTCGATCTGGATGAAGTGCTGCAAGAAATCATCACCCTTGCCAAACGGTTGACCCAAGCGGATTATGGAGGGATCGTGTTATTCGATGAAGAAGGGCGCGTTGGGCAACATGCTGAAGACCACATCGGGTTTACGTCCCTGCAGTATCGCTTACGAAAAAATGGAATCACTCATTGGGTGCTGCGCAACCAGAAACCAGCTTTTGGGGATTTCGTCCCCGAAGATGGGCGTATTGATCCTCCGCTTGGAGAAGGCGCACCCCAAACTATCAACCCTGTTCTCATCTCGGCTGGCATTCGATCCTTTATCAGCTTGCCCTTAAGGGCAAAGGATCAGAACTTTGGCGTATTGCATTTGTATAGCAGAAAACCCCATCAATTCCGCCAGTCTATTGACCTGCTAGTCGCTTTTGCCAGCCAAGCCGCAATCGCCATCGACAACGCTTATCAATTTCACTCCGCTCAACAGCGGCTAGAGCGATTAATCTCAATGCGCCAAATCGACAAAGCCATCAGCAGCAGCCTCGACTTACGCCTAACCCTCGACATCCTCACCAGCCATGTCTTATCCCAACTCCAAGTGGATGCGGCGGCGGTTTTACTCTTTCGACCAGAGACGCACAGTTTGCACTTCGTTGCAGGTCAGGGCTTCAAGACCCCTGCCCTCCAACATAGCGAAATCCGTTTAGGACAAGGCTTTGCTGGAACAGCCGCGCTAGAACGCAGAGTCGTCTCGATCTTTGATGGTGAAAAACTTGCCAGAGCTTTTGAGCGCTCCCCCAACTTTCCGGATGAGCACTTTCAGACCTATCTCGGTGTCCCCTTGATTGCAAAAGGAAACGTCATTGGGGTTCTGGAAATCTACCATCGCCAGCCCCTTAAACCCAGCGCAGAGTGGATGGCGTTTTTAGAAGCCTTAGCCGGTCAGGCAGCGATTGCCATCGAGAACACCCGCCTTTTCAACGACCTGCAAAACGCCAATTTCCAACTCTTGCAAGCTTATGATGCCACTATCGAAGGCTGGGCAAAAGCCTTGGAGTTTCGCGACATGGAGACCGAAGGCCACAGCCGTCGCGTGGTTGAACAAACCCTAAAGCTTGCGCGACGCTTGGGTGTCGAAGACCAGCAACTTGCCGCTATTCGCCGAGGCGCACTCTTGCACGACATCGGGAAGATGGCAATCCCGGACTTGCTGTTACAGAAACCCGGTCCCCTCAATGAAGACGAATGGAAACTAATGCGTCAACACCCCGTGTTTGCGCGGCAGATGCTGGAAAACATCCCCTTTTTACACACTGCGCTGGATATCCCCTATTGTCATCACGAAAAATGGGATGGGAGTGGTTACCCACGCGGCCTGAAGGGGGAGGAAATTCCCCTCGCTGCCCGCATCTTTGCTGTGGTAGATGTCTGGGATGCTTTGATCAGCGACCGTCCCTATCGCAAAGCATGGAGGAAAAAACAGGCTTTGGACTATCTTCTCGAACAAAAAGGCAAACATTTCGACCCCAAAGTTGTTGATGTCTTTTTGAATCTCCTGAAGGATGAGGAACAGATCTAAGCAACCTATCGCAAGCTCTGTCCTGAGAGTTTGCAACAGGTTTGCCGATAAAGTCACCCCGGCGCTCGATTAGAGCGCCGGGGTTTCGGAGGAGGAGAAGGAGGAGAGAGGATTGGATTATTCTGGCAGCAAAACCGTGTCTATGACATGAATAATCCCGTTTTTGGCAACAATATCGACAATCACAACCTGCGCATCATTAATAAACACCTTGCCATCTTCTACTTTGATTGTGACCGGTTTCCCCAAAACGGTGTCTGCGCTGGTCAGTGTAACGACCTGTTCGGACTTAACCGCTCCGGCAACCACATGGTAGAGCAAGATGTTCTTCAGGGTTGGAATATCTTTGAGCAAGCCTTCAACCGTGCCAGCCGGTAGTTTGGCAAAGGCGTCATCGGTCGGAGCAAATACGGTGAAGGGTCCCTCACCTTGCAAGGTTTCGACTAGGCCAGCCGCTTGAAGCGCAGTGGCTAGAGTTGTGAAACGACCATCATTGATCGCAACATCGACGATCGTCTTGCCCGGCAGGATAACGGTATCGATGACATGGATAACCCCGTTGGCGGCTTCGATGTCGGTTAGGATGATTTGAGCTTCATTGATATAGGCCTTGCCATCTTCAACCTTGAAACGCACCGACTCACCCTGAGCAGTAGTGAGA
>JAOAHK010000361.1 GCA_026415275.1 Anaerolineales bacterium | reverse complement strand
GAACGGCACGAAGCGCGGCGTATCGATAACCAATTGCGTGGGCGTGCTGCGCGGCAAGGCGACCCTGGATCCTCGCGCTTTTACCTGTCGATGGAGGATGAGTTGCTGCGCCTGTTCGGCGGTGAACAAGCCGATGCCCTCATGCAGCGTTTCAAAATGGACGACGCCCTGCCGCTGGAGATGAATCTGGTCAGCCGCCTGATCGAACAATCCCAAACCCGCGTGGAGGGCGCCAACTTCGATATCCGCAAGCACCTCCTCGAATACGATGATGTCCTGAACAGCCAACGCCTGACCATCTACAAACAACGCGACCGCATTTTCACCAAAGAAGACCTACACGATGACGTCACCGAAATGCTCCAAACGGAAATTTCGCGGCGCGTCCCTGAAGCGTTGCACCAAGAGGAAGGTCCCTGGCGCTTGCTTTCTTGGCTCGATCAGGTACAGCCACCCTTCCCGATCAACCATCACATCTTTCCCTCGTATACGTTGAAACTCATTTCAGAGGCGTTGATCGAAAGCCATGCCACAAACCTAAATGGGAAAGTTGCTCTCCCTGTCTCAAGTCTAAAACCAGCGCTTCTAGCTGTCGCCCGCGCCGCGTTGGATGCTGAGGATGAACACATCCATCGCGTGATCGGCGAGATATTAGAGCAAACCCGCCAGCGTTATGAAAGCCAACTAGAAGAACGTTTCGAAGCAGTTGAGACCTTCCTCAGCGGCCGGGAAGAAAACGCGGATGAAGAGGAAGTGCAGCTTAGCTCTCGGGAACTAGTGGAGGAGCTGAACAGCGTTGCCCGCTTCCCCATTAAACTTTCCAACGAGCAACTCCGTTTACTGAGAGAAGACCCGCTGGAGCTTGAAGACACAATCAAATCTCAAATTCACGAGGCACTCTGGAACCAAACTGTCATTCGGGTTAGCGGCGCCATTGCCCGCCGTCTGCAAGACGAAAGCGCACTGAAAAGCGTCCTTTCCTCTACCCAGGCATGGGATGAGTTAGAAGAGAAACTTTTTGACTTCATCGACCAAGCCCTCGCCAATCGCCGCCAACTATGGATCGGCAAAGAAGAAAATGGATCGCAAGGCGCTATTGCGCGGGATATCGATGCTTTTCTGGGCAAAGCCGAGGGCTATCTTGAACCCGCAGCAGTGCATCATTTGCTGATCATCATGGCACAAAGCCAGCAGACGGTTTTCGATAAGCGCACACACCGCCGCGTTCAAGTCGTGACCCCGCGTTTGAACTATGTCTATCTGGCTGCCCACTATTTGGAGGATCGCTCTCCTCAAGAGGTTGCTCAGGAGGTTTTAGCACATCTCGAATCCGCTCAACAAGCCAATCGTCTAATCCTCGGGGTCGAGGAATTTCAAAAGGTGGCTCAGAACCGCCTTGAAGAACTTGACCCTGCTACGCGGGAGGCGATCCGAACGGCGATTGGAGAAGAGACGTACGAAAAAGCGTTGTCCACCCCCTTGGGGAGTTTACCGCGGGAGACTCAAGAGACGATTGTCGCAGAGCTGGGCCGGCGCGCCTTGACCGTGATCTACCGTCAACTGTTGCTCGGCGTCATCTCGGAATTATGGGTAGATTACCTCACCCAAATGGAGGCTTTACGCGTTTCAATTGGTTTAGAGGCTTACGCCCAACGCGATCCGCTGGTGCAGTACAAGTCCCGCGCTTCTGCTCTGTTCCAAGAATTAATTCAAAACATGCGCCTGGGAGTGATCTCGCGCATGTTCACCTACCGCCCGCGCCAAATCAGCGTTGTTCAAACCGCCGAACGCAGTTCTACTTCAGAAGAGCAAGAAACCCTTACCCAAGAGGTCGAAACCAAAGAAAAGCCAGCCCAAATTCCTGCTACTAGCCAGAAGAAAGAAATTCAAGAGAAAACAAGCGCGAGCTCAAAGAAAAAACGGCGGCGGCATCGTTAGCCGCCGAGCATTTTAGTTTCCCATTCACTTACCGAAGCCCGGATGAGCGCGCGGATTTCAGCGTCGGGAACGTCATCCACTGTGGCATACTGATCCAAGCCAATCAGGACTACCATCCCTTTATTGGGTAATTCCATCAGGCGGATACCTCGTCCGCTCCAGCCTGTTTCCTGTAGTTTTCGCTGCAGGATTTCATCCACTTGCATGGCAATGCTTCTGGTCGGTTCGCTCACACTGGACTTAGGTTGAAGGGCTTGGGCAAGCCAATCGGCGACCCCCCTTTTGGCAGGTGGTTCAACAGAAGGGGGCGAAATCGCCTTGCCTGGTATATCCGAAAATAAAAGGGGTTCCTGTGCAGGGGTCGCCTCTGGAGTTGTGCTATCGGGTTTCGGGGTAGCTTGGGCTAGCTTCTCAGCCGATGCGGGCTGTAAATTCAACCACTTGCGCAGCGTTTGATCCAACAACAATAACTGGCGCCGTTCGTTTTCTTGAAGCAGATGGGGGGATGCAACCGTCTTCCCTTCAATTTGGATTACAATGTTCCGGAATTGATGATCGCTATAGAAACTGATCTGACGGTTCAATCCCTCCTTTCGGGCTTGGGGTGGAGGCTCAGCAGATTTGCCCCCCAACACTGTCGCCAGCAGAAAGCCGATCAGCACCGCAACGGCGACTAAGACAACTGCCAATAGAATTAGAAGAGAGATATTCATTGAGTCCTCTATCTCTCATTATAGCGGATAAGGGCAAATTGGATTCTTACAAATTTGTTGGGTTTTTTGAATCGTGCTTGCTTTTCTTATTATCCGATGCTGGGTCGAAATGTTCGTTTCCGCTCACTTCACTCGTTCAAATCCGCCAGCCCTTTGCGTAGAGCGTATAGAGCAGCTTGTGTTCGATTGGCAAGGTGAAGTTTGGTTAAAATATTGCGGACATGCGTCCGCACAGTCCACTCACTCAAATAGAGTTTGCCAGCTATCTCTTGATTGGTCAATCCTTGAGCAACCAAACGGAGCACGTCCATTTCACGTTCTGAAAGAGAGTGTTCAATCTGGGAATCCCCTTCGGATGGTTGATGGATCTCTCTAAGTAACTGTAAGGCGATGCTGGGG
>JAOAHK010000360.1 GCA_026415275.1 Anaerolineales bacterium | reverse complement strand
GACTAAGTTGCCTCAGCCTCTATTAAGCCCATCACCTGAAGCATCTCTTCGTTAGTGCTGAACTTGAAGTCTTCTACGCCCAACTCTGCCGCCTTTGCTCGCTCAGCGGCAATCAGCAATGGCAGATGTTCCTGAGTGACGACTGGTTTTGAAAGAGCGCCTAAGCGCTCAGTCACTTGTTCTAGCACCTCATTGACTTGGACTTTTGGCTTTACAGTTTGAAGATACTGTGTCACCGCACGCGCACAGCGTTCCCCATCTTTGCGCGCCACACCTACCAAACGGCTGCTGGCTTCGCGCGACCAACCGGCAACAAAGATGCCCGCAATGGATTTGCCAGCTTCTGGATCGTACGCCTCGTATGAAATTTCATCGACAGGGAATTGCGGGTTAGGGCTTTTGACAAACTCATTCCACTGTATCGGCAACCCGAAATCGTCATCCACCTTATCTCCGATACAGAAAATCACTGTATCGACATAGAGATTGCGCCGCGAACCGAGGAGTTTGGCGCGCGTATCATCTTTGACGCGCACCAAAGTTGTATCCTCGATCTCCAACCCTGTTACATAGCCCTTCTCTTCACCCAGAATGCGTGTTGGGGCAGCCAAAAAATCGAAGCGAAAGCGGGTGCGCGAGACTGGGGGAACTGCTTTGGGCAGGGCAGCTAAGATGTTGGCTTTTGCCTCATCGGGGTCTTGCCCAATTGCCAACATAATCGGTTTGGCGCGACGGATTTCCTCGTCCAAGGCATCCAAATCCAAATTGGCAATAACGTATTCCATCTCTTTTTTATCAAATTTCACCTCTGCTGGACCACGGCGCGCGACCGCAATCACTTCATCCACTTTCTTCTCACGAATACAATAGCGGGCAATATCCATCATCACATTACCAACCCCTACAATGGCTACCCGTCGGCCGATAAAAATCTCTTTTTGGCTATAGGGGGGCAATTTGTTGTAATGATAGACGACGTCCTTGGCGTGATAAACCCCTTTGGGGATCGTCTCACCTGGAATGCCCAGCCATTTTGTGCCTTGCGCCCCAGCGGTTACCACAATAGCATCAAAACCCATCGCTTGTAAGTCTTCTAGGGTGAGATCGCCTTTTTTCCCAATCACCACATTGCCATAATAGTGGACAGTGGGCATCTCCAGAATTTGTTGGAACTGCTTGCGCAAGCCTTCTTTCATCTTGAGCTTATCAGGGTAAATACCGTATTCTGCTAAACCACCGGGTTTAATATCACGATTGAACAGGATCACGGTTGCACCACTCTCGGCTAATTGTCGGCTGGCGAAGAGTCCGGCTGGGCCAGCCCCAACAACCGCAATACTATAGGGTTCAAGAGATTGTCCTTCCACGCGTTCCTCCTTTGCTCGATTTTCTGTTGATCCAATGCATCTTGCGTGTATCGGTCATCGGTCGATTAGCTGAAGCCTGAAATCAGTGAGGGGTTAAAGAAAAATATCCCTCCCATAAATTGAGCTCCTAAGCCGATGCTTCGCTGCTCAAACTCAACCTTGAGAGCCCGTAACGATTTTTTCATCTGTTCTGATTATATCCACACGGGAAATAAATCACAAGTAGAAAGCTAACAATTATTGCTGATAAATATCCTCTCGTGGTATTATTCAGTGTCACTTGTTCTCAATGGAGTATCTATGACGAACTCAATAACGAAATTGACTTTGTCAAACGGCTTATTGGTGCTGCTCAAAGAGATTCATACCGCTCCCATTATAAGCCATTGGATCTGGTATCGGGTTGGCTCGCGGGATGAACCCTGCGGCAAAACCGGCATCGCGCATTGGATTGAGCACATGCTCTTCAAAGGCACACCTCGTTACCCCGCTTCGGTTCTCGATAAAGCCATTTCACGTGAGGGTGGATCGTGGAACGCCATGACGTATCTCGATTGGACAACCTGCTTCGAGACCATGCCTGCCGACAAAATCGATCTCGCTTTGAACCTCGAAGCAGACCGCATGGTCAACTGTCTCTTTGACCCCCAAGAGGTCGAATCAGAAAGGACAGTGATCATCTCGGAACGACAAGGTAGCGAAAACGAGCCCCTCTTTCGGCTCAACGAAGAAGTTCAAGCCGCTGCGTTTCGCGTGCACCCTTACCACCACGAAGTCATCGGCGACTTAGTCGATCTTCAAACCATGACTCGCGATGACCTGTATCTACATTATCGTACCTACTACGTCCCCAACAATGCTGTTTTAGCTATAGCCGGCGATTTTGACACCGCAGAGATGCTGCAACGCGTGCAAGAGCTGTACGAACCCATTCCTCGCGGTGCAGAGCCGCCGCGCTTGAACCGCACCGAACCTCCTCAACAGGGTGAACGCCGGGTCACCGTTCAGGGTCCAGATGATACCACTTACTTGATCCTCGCCCATCATGTACCAAACTCAACCCATCCCGACTTTATTCCGCTCACCATTCTCGACAGCCTACTGACGGGTCCGAGCAATCTAAACATATTCGGCGGCGGGGTTTCAAACAAAACCTCGCGTCTTTATCGTGCCCTTGTTGAGGGCGATCTAGCGGTGAGCGTACATGGCGGGGTTGGGGCAACAATTGACCCCTATTTGCATATCATCACCTGCATCGTCCGACCCGAAAAGACAGCGGAACAAGTCCTGCAGCGCATCGAAGACGAAATCAAACGCTTGCAGGACTCTCCCCCACCTCTCGAAGAAATTCAACGCGCCAGCAAACAAGCTCGTGCGCTGTTCGCTTATGGTAGCGAAAGCATCAGCAATCAAGCCTTTTGGATGGGGTTTTCGGAAATGTTTGCAACTTACGAGTGGTACTTAGAGATCCTTGATAAATTGGCTCGGGTCACACCGGAGGATGTGCAACGCGTTGCCCAAACCTATCTCCTGCCCCGCAATCGCGTTGTAGGGGTTTACCTGCCCGAAGCGTCAGCGTCATCCCAAAGCGAAGAAAGCGAATCCCAGAGATGAGTCAACCACACCCTTTTTCTTCTGCGAATCGAAACTCTTTGCCTGGTGAAGATGACATCACGCGGGTGGAACTGCCAAACGGCATCGTTGTTCTGGTGCGCTCGAACTTCAACCTGT
>JAOAHK010000359.1 GCA_026415275.1 Anaerolineales bacterium | reverse complement strand
ATACGGGAGAGGCTCTTGCAGGGAAAGATTCTCTGGATTGAAGGAAAACGCGCTACTCGGCAAGGCTTTGTCGGTCAACTAGAATCCCGAGGCTATGAAGTCCATCTGGTGGATAGTGGTAAAGCGGCGATACAGACGCTGGATACCCTTGATCCAGATCTTGTCATCGTGGATGCTGTTTCGCTGCGTTCAAGCGGAAAGCGTATATGTCGCTCTTTGCGCGAAAAATCCAACGGCTTGCCTATCATTGTGATCACCGATGGAAGAATCCAAACCGAAGAAAGCTGCGTGACGGTTGTATTGACTCTTCCCTTTACGATACGCAAACTGATCAATCGAATCAAGCCACTTTTGTCATCTGAAGTTAATAAAGTCATATATCGTGGACCTATCCGCCTGGATTTGGAGCATCGACGCGTGCGATGTCATGGACGTGAAACTCGCCTTACTCCTCGTCTGACTCAAATCCTAAAAATCCTATTGCTTAACGCAGGCGAAGTGGTGGAGAGAGCGGTTTTGTTCCGCGCGGTTTGGGATACAGAATATATCGAGGACACTCGTACTCTCGATGTTCACATAAACTGGCTGCGTAAAGCGATTGAGGTTGACCCAAAACACCCCCAGCACCTAAAAACTTTGCGTGGCGTAGGTTACCGCTTGGACGTATAAGAATTTGTATCGCCAAGCGCAACTTGGTAGAAACCGACCAAAGGTCTGTGGTATAGGATTTCTACCGCCAAGCTCAGCTAGGTTCTGAAACAAGCCAAGCCCGGCGGTACAGGATGTCGTAAGGTAATTTTATTTTCCGAATTTTGCCTGCAAGATCTCCTGTAAGGTGGGTTGACCGATCTCTTGCAGCTCGTAGCGCACGCGTTGGAAGGGTTTGTCAATGTGTATCACGCGACTCAGATCAATAGGCGTGCCGACGATGACCAGATCAACATCGGCGCGGCGGATAGTCTCTTCAAGCTCTCGAGTTTGCTCCTCTCCATAGCCCATAGCAGGGAGAACAGCACCAGTGGTGGGGTATTTCTCAAAGGTTGCTTTGATCGAACCAACAGCAAAGGGACGGGGATCAACGATTTCGGCGGCGCCAAAGCGTTGGGCTGCCACCCATCCCGCCCCGTAAGCCATCTCGCCGTGGGTCAACGTGGGTCCGTCCTCAACTACCAGAACTCGCTTGCCTCGGATAGCAGCGGGATCATCGACAAAGAGAGGGGAAGCAGCCTCGATGACGATAGCGTTCGGATTCAGCTCGCGCAGACTGTTGCGCACTTGGATCACAGCCTGCGGATTCGCCGTGTCCACCTTATTGATCACAAACACATCGGCGGCACGAGCGTTAGCTTCTCCTGGGTGATAGGATCGCTCATGCCCCGGACGATGTGGGTCGGCAACCACGATGTGCAAATCGGGTTTGTAAAAGGGAAGATCGTTGTTGCCGCCATCCCAAACAATCACGTCTGCTTCTTTTTCTGCCTCGCGAAGAATAGCTTCGTAATCGACCCCGGCATAAACGATCAAACCGTTATCCAAGTGAGGTTCGTATTCCTCGCGCTCTTCGATGGTACATTGCTGTTTGTCCAAGTCGCTGTAATCAGCAAAGCGTTGCACGGTTTGTTTGACCAAGTCGCCATAAGGCATCGGATGACGGACAGCAGCCACGCGATAGCCCATCTGGCGCAGGATTCTCGATACCCGCCGCGTAGTCTGGCTCTTGCCGCTGCCGGTGCGCACGGCACACACGGCAACCACCGGCTTGCTGGATTGCAGTTGGGTATGACGGGTGCCTAATAGGGCAAAATCTGCGCCGGCTGCCAAAACCTGCGAAGCCTTGTGCATGACATATTCGTGAGGAACATCGGAATAGGCAAAAACGACTTGGTCAATTTGTTTTTCTCGAATCAGTTTGACCAAATCTCCCTCAGGGTAAATCGGAATGCCCTGCGGGTATCTTGGTCCCGCCAATTCGGGTGGATATAACCGCCCTTCGATGTTGGGAATCTGGGTGGCAGTGAAAGCGACGACCTCCACATCGGGATTGTTGCGATAGAAAACATTGAAGTTATGGAAGTCGCGCCCGGCCGCTCCCATGATCAAAATACGAGTAACACTCATTGGTTTAGCTCCTTTTGTTAATTGGTTTTTTTACATCGCTTCGGGGGGAAGGATCCCCAGAATCCGCAGCAAATTTGCCATCGCCTGTTTGGCGGCGGCCACCAGCCGTAAACGTGCCGCCCGCGTATTTTCGTCCGCCTTCAGCACGGGACATTCGGCGTAAAAATCATTGAAAGCCCGCGCCAGTTCATAAGCTAAATTGGTCAAATACAAGGGGCGCATCTCCTTTGCCGCCCGTTGCACCTCGCCCGGAATGCGCGAAATCCAATCGATCAGTTGAATTTCGGTGGGATGCAGTTCGTGAGTGGGCAAAATCGAAGGTGGTAGCGAAGTTTCCATTTTGCGCAAGATGGAATTTGCCCGCACATGTGCATATTGGATATATGGCGCTGCTTGTCCGTTGAAATCCAAAGCCGCTTTCCAATCGAAAGTGACGATCTTGGTTGCATCTCTGGCTAACATTGGGTATTTAATCGCCCCCAATGCCACGACGCGTGCCACCTCTTCCATCTCGGCAGGGGAAAGACTGGGATTTTTTTCGCGCACCACTTCTAAAGCGCGTTGGCGCGCTTCGCGCACCAAATCCTCTAGCAATACCACCGTCCCTTCGCGGGAAGCAATGGTGACATTGCCCGGCAAATTCACGATCTCATAGCTAAAGTGATAACAGCGCTCTGCCCAATCGGGATGTCCCATCAGCGCTAGGGTCTTGTAAATCTGTTGCAGATAGAGCGATTGGCGCACGTCGATCACATAGACAGATAGATCGGGGTTGAACATCTCGAACTTCTTGATCGCTAGGGGTAGGTCTTTGGTAGCATAGAGAGAGGTGCCATCCGAGCGCAAAACCACCAATACCCGATAGGTTTCTTTTTTCAAGCCTAACAAGTCGTCGATGCGCACAATTACCGGCCCATCGGGACGTTCATCGACCGCAATTCCTCTGCGAATCAGTTCCTCCACCAATTCCTGACCTGGCTTCTCCA
>JAOAHK010000358.1 GCA_026415275.1 Anaerolineales bacterium | reverse complement strand
GCCTTCAAGAGACCGTAAACGACTTCGGGGTTTTTATCGAAGAATTCTTTTGTCACATACAAACCCGCGGTGTCCATTGCGCCACCGCCGAGTTGAACACCGGTGACTACATTGATCATGCCTTCCTTTTCCAGCCTGAAGCGCTGGGGAAGACCATCGCTGTAGAAATCAGCCGTGCCTTGCAAGAAGGCTGCGGCGCCTTCCACTGGATCCATATCGATCACTTGGACATCCGCCTGCGTAAGACCGGCATATCCCAAAGCCGTGTTCAAGACAGGATAGAAAGAGGCTCCGCCGGGTAGGATAATGGTCTTTCCCTGAAGTTGCTTGCAAGCTTCTGCTAACGCCTCATTGTGAGATTTGCCTTCTTTGACGAAATCATCGTAGGTTTTTACTTGTCCGGGCCGACCCATAATCGAGTAGCCCGTGAACAAGCTGTGCACAGAAACCATAAGCAATTTATCTTTTGATTTTGGTGCGAGCATAATGAAAGGCGAGTCAGCTCCAGCCCCGGCATCGATCGATCCTCCCAACATGGCTTCAATCAAGGGTTGTTCGACTTCGAACATGGTGGTCTCGAGCTTGATGCCCTGTTCCTCCAAATAGCCCATTTTTTCGGCGACGATCCACGGCCCATAATCCAAATACGGCAGATTGCCGAAGCGGATGGTTGTTACCTCTGGAGCAGGTGTTGGGGTTGGAGCTGGAGCTGCGGGCGGTTCCGTTTGGATAGGTTGAGCTGGCGGTTGGGTTGGAGCTTCTGTTGCAGGAGCTTCAGCCGGTGGTGGAGTCGCTGGTTGACAGGCGGCGATGAAAAGGACGAACACGAACAGAACAGAAAAGAGACGGGTGATTTTCATTTTGGACCTCCTTAGAAACTAACTTCTGATAGATAGCAAGGCGAATGCCTTGACAGACCCCAAGCAAAAGCTGACCTACTCCGTGCCTTACTTTTGTTCCACGCGCGCTTTCCAATTCGTAACTTTGGCATCTACCCGTTTGATCAGAAAATCGATGGTGAAAGAAAGGATGGCAATAATGATCAAGATAACGACAATATTCTGAGTGAGTAGATAACGGCGAGCTAAAACCAAACGGTAACCTAAGCCGGTCATGGCTCCCATTAATTCTGCTGCCACGTCATAGCCAAATGCAGCAGCAGCGGAGACGCGGATACCGGCAACAATATCTGGCACAATTGAAGGCAAAATCACCCGCTGGAAGATTTGCCGCCGATTGGCGCCTAAAGTGGTGGCGGCATGGATATAAATAGGGGGGACGTTGCGCACTGCTTCAAAGGAGTTGATCACCATGATAATGAAAATGCCGTAGGCGATGAGCAGAATTTGGGTGATGTAGCCAATTCCAAACCAGAGTATTAGCAAAGGTATCAGTGCCAACGGAGGTAGGGGACGCAGGATTTCGACGATCGGATAAAAAATGGCTCGCCCAACTTGGTTCATCGCCATGTAAATGCCTAGTAAGGTACCAACGGTTACCCCAATGGTAAAGCCAGGCACGATGCGGCGGAGAATGCTAGCAACCAGATCGCCGGGTAAGTTTGGCAAGAGATTTTGAAACGCTTGCCACAAATCGGTTGGGGAAGGAGCAAAGAGCGGCTCCACGAGGCGGTTTTGGGTGATGATAACCCATGTCAGGATCAGTGCCGAAATCGTGGCAATGCTGATCATGCGGTTAGAAGTCTGTTGGCTGATCTGGGGTTTTGGTTCGGGAAGGCTTTTCTCAAGCAATTTCGCCATTTTCGAGTCCCATTGGGTCTTCTCTCGCAGGATATTAAAGTTCCAACTTATTTATTTTCTTATCTTTAGAAAGTATAAACCCGATTAGAAATTTTGGCAAGACCTTTAACCTTAATTTTTTTTACCAAAAGGGATTAAAACCCTGTTGGGATTGGTCTGCATCTAAATCTCTGGGTATTTTCCTTGACTCAAGGGTTCAATCGGGTATAATACTTACATAACGTAAGTAAGTTAGTGGCGCCATCCGATAAGGAGATCGACCGTGACCCCCCATTCTCTTGACGATTTTTCCCCAACCAATAGCGGCAATGCTGCCCTCATGCGGCGGCTGAACCGTTCTAGTGTTTTAGACTTGCTGCGCCAAGCTTCTCCTATCTCCCCGACTGAAATTTCTTCCCGCTTGTCCTTGAGCTTGCCAACCGTGATGCGCATCCTCGAAGAGCTTGCCCATCAGGGGCTTGTGGTGCGCTTGGAAGAGCAGCAGTACAGCGGTGGCAGACCGCGTTCTTTGGTCTCTTTCAACGGCACTTCGCACGCGGTTATCGGGCTAGACCTCGGCGGCACAAAAATGTATGGCACGGTTGCCGACCTGTGTGGCACAATCCAAGCCGAAGTCTATCGGGCTTCTGTCCCATCGCACCCGGATGAGAACTTGAACTTGACGATCGAGATGATCGAGGAACTTCTCCAAGTCCCCCGTCGCGAAGGTCAAAAGGTGCTTGGCATCGGCGTGGGCGCCCCCGGTGTGACGCTCTTCGGTGAAGGGGTTGTCACTTGGGCACCCAGCTTGGGTTGGCGGGATCTCCCCCTGCGCGATCTTTTAGCCCAACGCTTTGGCTTGGAGGTGGTGGTAGAAAACGATGTCAATCTGGCAGCTTTGGGGGAATACGGCTTTGGGGTTGCCAAAGGGGCCTCTAGTCTGGTTTGCTTGGCGGTGGGCACAGGCATCGGCAGCGGGATTGTCTTGGAGCGCAAGATTTACCGTGGCTACCATCAATCGGCGGGCGAAGTGGGCTATTTGTTGCCCGACAAAGATGCGCTGGGTAAACGCTACGAACATTTTGGTGCCTTGGAGAGCTAGGCTTCTGGTACTGGGGTCGTCCAGCGTGCCCAAGAGCTGATTGGTTCACTCCACTTACCTATTGACACCGAGACCTTGACGGCTGAAATTGTCTTCGATTTGGCACGCAACGGTCAAGTTTGGGCAAAAACCATTGTTGATGAGACCGTAGATTATCTCGCCCTCATCATTGCTGCCATCAGTGTCGTTTTAGACCCGGAGGTGATTGTGTTGGGCGGCGGGGTCTCGCGTTCGGCGGATATTTTAGTTGAACCGATTTTAAGTCGGTTACAAG
>JAOAHK010000357.1 GCA_026415275.1 Anaerolineales bacterium | reverse complement strand
GGCTATCTCAAGGCGAGCGACGCGTTCTTCAACCCCCGCCAACCTTTCTTCAACCCCCGCCAATCGCTCTTCTGCCCGTTTTTGTGCTTCGGCCAACTCGATCAAGGCAGTCTCTAAACGGTCGACGCGCCCTTCGAGGCGTTGTTGAGCTTCGTAAACTAAATCCACTCGTTCTTTGACTTCGCGCACTTGTAACGGTAACTCAAGTAGCTCGTCGCTTAAAATCAAACGCCGAGCCTCATCCCGCCACTCAGGATGTTCTCTCAGAATACGCGCCCACTCACGGAAGTCGGAAATCGTAAATGACACGTTTGTCTCCTGAAACGATTATACCTTATCTTGGCTCTCTTCCTCTTCAAAGCGTAGACGCAGATAGGATTGATAGCGCAAAGGGTGAATTTCCCCTTTTTCCACCGCCTGACGAATAGCGCAGCCCGGCTCTTGGAGATGGGTACAATCACTGAAGGCGCACTTTTGAACCCGATCCCGCATTTCGACAAAATAGCCATCCAACTCTTCGGGTTGAATATCCCACAAGGCGAGCGCTTTGAGTCCAGGGGTGTCCGCAACATACCCGCCTTCGGGCAAGGGATGCATCTCCCGCACCACGGTCGTATGTCGCCCCTTATGCACTCGCCGCCGAACCTCGGCGACCTCTCGATCCCAAGCGGGCAACAACTGCTTCAAAATGGTTGACTTTCCTACGCCCGAAGGACCGGTAAAAACCGAAACTTTCCCCCGCAAGTGCTGGCGCAATTCATCCAATCCATAGCCATTCTTCGCTGAGAGATACAGCAAGGGATAATCTAGCTTGTGATAGAGCTCAAAGATTTGTTGGGCTTTCTCCAGACCAAGCAGATCAATTTTGTTCACCAGAATGAGCGGAGGAATGGCTTGTTTTTCGCAAATCACCAAATAGCGGTCTAGCATCCCTAGGCGCGGTTCCGGTTGGGCGCAGGCAAAAACTAACACCGCTTGATCGGGATTAGCGATAATGATTTGTTCGTACTCTCCCTGAGGAGTGGGCGCTCTGCGGGAAAGAGAGCGCATACGGGGCTCAACTTCTTCGATAACCCCGCTGCCATCGGGGAGTGGAGTGACCTTGACCCAATCTCCGATTGACGCAACATCTCCGAGGCGGGGTCCTTTTTTCAATCTTCCCCGTAGGCGACAGATCACCTGCCCCTGTGGGGTATCCACCCAAAAGAAACCCGACTGCATGCGGACGATGATCCCTCGATATTGAGCCATCACGGTGAGGGCGGCTGTGGCAAGGTTGGTTCTGGGGTTGGAGTCTCAAATCCCTCAGGGGTGGGTGTGCTGGTAATGTAATAGGTCGACTCCCAAGGGTAAAGCTTGCCCGGTTGACCGTAAAAATAGAGTTCAATCACCCGCCGAAAGATGGGAGCAGCATACTCAGAACCTTCGCCAACGTTTTCAACCACAACAGCAACGGCAATGTCGGGTTTATTAGGACGGTTTTCAAAGGTATAACCGATAAACCAAGCGTGAGGTTTTCCTGAACCCGACTCGGCTGTCCCCGTTTTGNCAGCCACGAGGATGTCTAACCCCGTAAAGCGATGCCAAGCGGTGCCAAAGGGCCGGTTGCTGGCGACCACGCCGCGCATGGCTTCTTGGATAATTTGTAGGTTTTCTGGTGTTACTGCCAGTTGACCATTGACTTTGGGGGTAAATGTTCGCGTTTCAGCGCCATCAATCGAGACGATCTTTTCAACTACCTGGGGTTGGTATAAGGTACCACCGTTTCCCACCGCAGCCACAAAAGCCGCAGCTTGCAAGGGAGTTACCAACATATTCCCCTGTCCAATAGCTTGATTGGTCGCGTCAATCTCACTAGCCGGAGGGGGAATTTGCCCGCTTTCCTCCTCGACTCCTTCGATGCCGGTTGGTTTCCCCAAGCCAAAGCTGCGCGCCATGTCGGTAACCGCCGTAGTAAATCCAGCGCGATACAGGCTCAAGCCGATATGCCAAAAGAAGGGGTTACAGGAACGGATGAGCCCTTGTGGCAAGGTGAGGAGGCCACTCGGTTGTGTTTTGCCATCTTGAACAAACCGTTCGTAAGTCCAATCGTTCAAACGCACGCCGGGAATTTCCTCGAAGAAATAGCCACAATTATAGGTCGATTCGGCAGAGTATTGCCCCGTCTCTAGAGCGGCTGCCATCGTAATTACTTTGAAGGTAGAACCCAATGGGTACAACCCTTGCGTTGCCCGATTGAGATAGGGGCGGTTCGGATCGCCGAAAATCTCATTGAGCAAGGTATAACTGTTGAAATTGCTCGGTTCGAACGCGTTAGGGTCATAGGTAGGAGAAGAAGCCATCGCCAAAACCCGTCCGGTATCCCGTTCCAAAACGACGATTGCGCCGCGGAAACCGCTGATGGCCCGTTGCACCCCGATCTGAAGTTCTTTGTTCAAGGTAGTATAAATAGATTGGGCCGGCTCGGCTGGCACTTCAGCTAAACGGGTTACGGGCTGCCCCTGTTCATTGATAACGTACAAGGCACCGCCGCGCTTTCCAGAAAGATATTCTTCGCCCCATTTTTCTAACCCCATTTGTCCAACGCGCTCATCACGGCGATAACCTTTGCGCAAATATTCATCCACTTTTTCGGCTTGAATGGTGCTCACGTAGCCTACAACATGGGGGGCAATTCCCCCTTCAAAGTAAAAGCGGGCTTTATAGGGGGAAAGTTGTACTCCACTTAAATTAGCCAGTGTCTCGTAGTATCTCGCAATTTGGGCGGAAGGGACTTCACCCAAGGGTAAATACCAATCCGATCCTGGCGGGAATGCCGCAATTCGTGTTTGCAGGTCTTCAGCACGGATACCAAGCAAGCTAACCAGCACGGAGTAAAGCTGTTCTGCTTGTTCAGGTAAAATTTGCCCCGGCACGATACCGATGGCAGTGACATCGCTTTGAGCTGCCAACGCGCTGCCTTCACGGTCATAGATATTGCCGCGACCCGGCACATAGCGCTCCATCGCAAGGTAATTGCCGCCTACCAACTCTGGCAAGACTAGAGTGTCGTTCCATTGGATGCGCCATTCGCCATTTTCGCGGCTCAGGTTCATCAGCTGTCTCTTATACACATC
>JAOAHK010000356.1 GCA_026415275.1 Anaerolineales bacterium | reverse complement strand
GGTTACGCTCGGTAAAAATTCCAATCCACTTGTTATATTGGGGTCCTATTGCTCGTTTATTCAGTCGTATCCTGAACTGGAGCGCAGTAGATTTCCTGATTTCCTTGGTCTCAATTTGGGTGGTGGGGGTAGTGTGGCGACTGGTTGGCGGACCTTTGAACATGGGAATGAAGAATGCGTTTATTGTTTCTTTTGTGATGGCTTTGTGTTTTACTCTGGTCAATTCTTTATTTGGACTAACTCAAGTTAGTTGGTCGAAAGCGCCACCCTCTGCTGTGTTTGAACTGCTTGCTTCGACAGGAATTTCTCTGGTGATTCTGGCAAGTTTGTCAATTTTGGGAATGATTAATAGTTACCTTCCTCTCGGAGTATTGTTTGTGTCCGGAGGGATTGCATGGTTGGGCTTTATAACAGTTCGTTATCGTGAACGATTGATCACAGGGGTTATTAGCCGGTTGATGCGCTTAACCAAACCCCATGGTTTAGGGGAGAGGGTGTTGATTATTGGTGCAGGTGAACTTGGGGAGATGGCAAAATGGTTTTTCGAGCGTGGAGAATTGCACAGAGCATACCAGATTGTTGGATTTGTGGATGACGATCCTCGTAAGGTCGAAATGAGCGTTCATGGGAAAAAGATTTTGGCTACAACGGAGTCTATTCCTGTTTTAGTGCAGAAATTGGATATTGGGTTGATTATATTTGCTATTCAGCAAATTCTTCCCGAGCAAAGACAGCGCATCTTGAACATTTGCCGAAACACTGCTGCAAGGGTGTTGATTTTTCCCGATTTGATGTCCGCGGTTGGGGATTTTATTCGTAGAGAGAATACCCCAGTGGGTTGGACAAAAAAATTTGTTCAAACAGATGTGATTAGCCTTCACAAAAAATTAATAGAAATCGATTCGCTCTTGGAAACTGGGAATGTTGCAGAAGCCCGAAATCAACTAGCCCAACTTCAAAAGAACATCGCTGAGGAGGAACATGGAGCAGGATATTTATAAAAATGTGCGGGTTTTGGTTACAGGCGCTGGGGGATTCATAGCCAGTCATCTGGTTGAACAATTGGTTATTAAAGGCGCCTTGGTGCGGGCGTTTGTGCGATATAACTCCAGAGGGGATATTGGCTTGCTGAGATTTATCCCGGAGGAAAGGTTAAATCAAGTAGAGATTTATTTTGGAGATTTACGAGATTACGACGCAGTGGTGAGTGCGCTGCAAGATAGAGATGTGGTCTTTCACCTTGGGGCTTTGATTGCTATTCCTTACTCTTACCTGCACCCACGTGAAGTCGTTGAAACCAACGTTCTAGGGACGTTGAATGTATTGCAAGCCTGTCGAGAGAATCGCGTTGCTCGTTTAGTCCATACCTCTACCAGCGAAGTGTATGGAACCGGGCTTTATACCCCAATGGATGAAAAGCATCCGCTACATGCTCAATCGCCTTATGCGGCAAGCAAAATCGGCGCGGATAAACTGGTTGAAAGTTTTTACTGCACTTATGATCTTCCGGTAGTGACAATTCGACCATTCAATACTTTTGGTCCTCGCCAGTCTTCAAGGGCTGTGATACCTACCATTATCTCACAAGCGCTTGCGGGCGAGAAAATCAGAATCGGGAATCTGACCACAAAAAGAGATTTCACTTTTGTTCTGGATACTGTTCGTGGTTTCCTCTTAGCAGGGGAGGCCCCGGGAGTTGAAGGGGAAACTTTCAACCTCGGGACAGGAAAAGCGGTAACAGTTGGAGAACTTATAGAATTGGTTGTGCAGATATTAGGAAAGGAAGTGA
The DNA here is from genome assembly GCA_026415275.1 of Anaerolineales bacterium. Classification (GTDB taxonomy): domain Bacteria; phylum Chloroflexota; class Anaerolineae; order Anaerolineales; family UBA4823; genus NAK19. Next base: position 1,347 of record JAOAHK010000356.1, on the reverse strand, counting down.
TTATTGAACAGCAACAAGAGCGCTTCAGACCCGAAAAATCAGAGGTTATGCGTTTGCTCTCGGACTTTTCAAAGGCTCAGGAACGGTTAGGTTGGTCACCGGAATGGTCATTGAGCGCGGGTATAAACCAAACAGTTGAATGGATTCGCGAACACTTATCCCACTACCAAATTCCCAGATATCAGCGTTAAGGAGACCCAGATGAAAGCGGTGGTACTTGCTGGTGGAAAAGGCACGCGCCTTGCACCATATACTCGAATTATTCCTAAGCCAATGTTACCTGTGGGAGACAGAGCCATCCTTGAAATTCTGTTACTTCAGATGAAACGGGCAGGAATTGAGGAAGTTATTCTGACCGTTGGCCACCTTTCAGGATTGATGAAGGCATATTTTCAGGACGGCCAACAGTTGGGTTTACGCATATGTTATAGTTATGAAAGTCATCCTCTGGGAACAGCGGGACCGCTTGCTCTGATAGAAGGTTTAGAGGAGACTTTTCTGGTCACCAATGGCGATGTCTTAACTACCTTAAATTTGGTGGACCTCATTAAATTTCATGCTCAATCGGGGGGAATCGCAACCATTGCCACACACTGGCGTAAGGTCTTTATTGATTTAGGGGTAATTCGTGTTAATGGAGGACACGAAATTTTAGATTACGTTGAAAAGCCTACTTTGGAATATCAAGTAAGCATGGGAATTTATGTTTTTGAGCCGCGAGTTTTGCGGTACATTCCTAAAGGGGAATATCTTGATTTTCCTGATCTGGTTAAGAATTTACTTGCAGTTGGTGAAAAAGTTGTGGCGTATCCGTTTGACGGTTACTGGAAAGATTTAGGACGACCTGACGATTACGAACAAGCCAATCTCGATTTTGAACAAATTCGCAATCAAATCTTGCCAGAGGAGCCAACATGGAATGGCGAGTCCCTTTAGCCGATCTAGATTACGGGCAGGAAGAATCTGAGGCAGTCTTAAACGTTCTCAGAAGAAAGTGGCTTACCATGGGGGAAGTCACTCAAGCCTTTGAAAAGGCATTTGCTGAAATGCACGGAGCTAAATACGCTTTTGGAGTAGCCAATGCTACGGTAGCGTTGCATCTTGCTTGTTTAGCCCTGAATATCCAGCCTGATGATGAAGTGATTGTTCCTTCATTATCATTTGTTGCAACATCAAATGCAGTTCTGTACACCGGGGCAATGGTACAATTTGCAGATATTATAGGTTTAGAAAACTTGACTGTTGATCCAGAGGAAATACATAAAAAAATCTCTCCCAGAACCAAGGCTATTATTGTTATGCATTATGGGGGGTATCCATGTCAAATGGAGGAAATATCAAGAATTG
>JAOAHK010000355.1 GCA_026415275.1 Anaerolineales bacterium | reverse complement strand
TATAATAACTGCAGGTCTAAATTGTCCATAGCCCCAGGGGGATGAAATATATGCTGTTAGATAAGATCCACTAGCATAAAGTGCTGCGCAAAAAGCAGTTGCTGGCTCCCTTTATGAGCAAGCTCAAAAGCATTTTGAACATGCCCTGACCTTGCTGCCATACCTAGAAGGTGCTCATCCAGAAGCTTTGCAGGTTCACCTTGGGCTCGGGGATCTGTATCAAAATTTGGGGGATGCAAAAGCTGCGCGCACGCAATACCTTGCAGCTTTAGAACGTCTCTCTCAAATGGCGTCCCCGGAGGTTCAGGAAGTGCGCAATCAACTCTTGCGGAAGCTACGGCAACTAACGGTCCCCGCCGAGGTCTAATCCCTTTCACTCGTTGCAGTGATCATCCCCTCATCTTTGGCATCTGGGAGTCTACCACCCCTCGCCCTTTCAAAGTGTGGCTGGAGGCGTTTTATTGTAAACGTGGTGTTATAATCTGTTCGTGCCTACGCCTACGGTACAACAATTGATCCCCATCCTTCAAACTGCTGTCGGGCCGGTGATCTTGGTTTCCGGGGTTGGGTTATTGTTGCTCACCATGACCAACCGTCTCGGGCGGGTGATCGACCGCGGGCGCAGCCTTGCCCACGAACATCGCACCAACCCAAGCGCCGATCAAGAGCGCATTCTCAATCAACTAGCGATTCTCAACCGGCGGGCGGCTCTGATCCGCCGCGCTATCACCCTAGCATCGCTCAGCGTTCTGCTGGCTGCTATTCTAGTAATCGTCATTTTTCTCACCGCCCTCTTTCATTGGGAAATCGCCATCTTAATGATGACTCTCTTCATAGCTTGTATGGTTTGCCTGATCGGTTCATTGGTGGCGTTTATCCAAGACCTCAACGTTTCACTGGACGCTTATCAATACGACATCAAGGATGTGATGGAGAAAGATCGCTCGAGTGACTTCAACCGCCGATCTCGCTCATCACGCGGTTGACGGCGATCTCATTTTGCGCCAAGCCATGCCCCCAGGGTTTCTCCCATAACCCCGCCAAAATCAAATCGCGCAGTTCTTCTTCCGTCGCCCCTTGCCGTAAGGGGGTGAGTAAATCAACCTCTCCTTCGCGCAACAAGCACAAACGCAATTTGCCATCCGCGGTCAGCCGTGCCCGCGTGCACAAGGCGCAGAAGGGTTTGGTTACCGAAGCGATAAAACCCACTTCTCCTTGCGCGCCGGGGATGCGATAGACGCGCGCCTCACCATCCAATTCGCCATCGTGCAGGCTTTCAAGCGGTCCGAAAGCTGCTTCCACCATGGAAAAGACTTCCTCCATGGTCACCAACTGCTGTTGTTGAAATTCTGTAGCACCACCCAGAGGCATCATCTCGATAAATCGGATTTGCCAAGGGTGGTCAAGCGTCAGACGGGCGATCTCGACCACATCCTCCTCGTTGTAATTTCGCACCACAACGGCATTGATCTTTATTGGGGTCAATCCAGCTTCTTCAGCAGCGCGAATCCCCGCCCAGACATCCTCCACTCTCCCCCAGCGGGTGAGGGTTTGGAACTTATCCGCTCGGAGTGTGTCCAAACTGATGTTCACGCGTTGTAGTCCGGCATCTTTCAGCTTCTGCGCTAATTTGGGCAGGAGAATACCGTTCGTGGTCATGGTCAGGGTTTTCAAGCCCTCAATGGCTGCAATCTGGCGCACCAGTTCAACCACGTTCATCCGCACCGTGGGCTCTCCCCCCGTCAAGCGGATTTTATCGAAGCCCAAGCGCACAAACAACCTTGCTAAGAAGAGCACTTCCTCATCCTGCATCAACTCGCGGTTGGGGCGAAAGACCATCTCTTCGGGCATGCAATAGACACAACGCAGGTTACAATGGTCAGTCAGGCTGATGCGGAGGTAATGAAGTCTGCGGCCGAAACGATCGAAAGCCATGCCTTGCCACCTTTATTTGGACAGTTGTACTCTGCATTATACCGCAGGATTATTATTTTATCACCAAGAATCTAGTCCTCTATTGCGGGACTGTATTCAGCAACTCCTTTTCCATAGTTTGGTTCAACCGCAATCACCGAAGGATACGTAAAGCTAAACAATCGCTCCACTTTTGAATTTATGCCGACAGTTCGAGTAACTTCCTAATCTATCAATGATCGTACAACGAAACAATGGCGGTTTCTGATAAAACGTTAACATTACGCCCTAATTATTAAGAGTAATATTGTATTTATAGTCCATAATTGTAAATTGATCGAGAGGGTCGATATGAGCATCTCGCTTTGGAAAAGCGTCCCCATCCGCTCAGCGGAAATTACCCCGAAGAGCCTTTATCTGCGACGGCGGGAGTTTCTTAAGCTCGGCGCCGTCGGTACAGCCGCAGCGCTCTTGGCTGCGTGTAGTTCAGCCAACAGTCCATTGCCAACAGCTACAACTCCTGTATGTCAGACTCCGCAACCTGGTCAGGATGAATATGGTGATCCCTTGACCCTTTATGAGGCAGTTACCAACTACAACAATTATTATGAATTCTCAACCGATAAGGAAGCGGTTGCCCGTTTGGCGAAGGACTTTCAAACCCGCCCCTGGACGGTTGAGGTCGGTGGATTGGTAGCTAAACCGCGTGTATTCGATATTGATGACCTTCTAACAAAGTACCCTCAGGAGGAACGGATTTACCGCTTGCGGTGCGTGGAAGGTTGGTCTATGGTTATCCCTTGGTTGGGTTTTCCACTATCTAAATTGCTCAAGGAGGTAGAACCGCTTGGATCCGCGCGCTATGTCAGTTTTGTTTCCGTTTCGCGCCCTGAGGAAATGCCCGGTATGCGCTCGAGTTTTTATCCTTGGCCGTATCGAGAGGGGTTGCGTTTGGATGAGGCGCTTCATGATTTGACCATCCTTGCCACAGGTCTCTATGGCGAAGTCCTCCCCAACCAAAACGGCGCGCCTTTGCGTCTGGTCGTGCCCTGGAAATATGGCTTTAAGAGCGCCAAAGCCATTATCAAAATCGAATTGACTGAACTGCAGCCAGCCACATTTTGGAATCTCATTGCCCCAGATGAATATGGGTTTTATTCGAATGTCAATCCCCAAAAGCCTCATCCACGCTGGTCACAAGCCACTGAACGACGCATCGGTGAAAGC
>JAOAHK010000354.1 GCA_026415275.1 Anaerolineales bacterium | reverse complement strand
CGTTGACGGTACTCTACACCAATCGCTTCCCAATCAGCGCCGTTATAGTCGGGGTATAGGTATTCATCCCGCACAATCTGCCAAAGTTCTTCAAAAATCGCCATCTGCTCTGCAGAGGGGGTGACCAATACCGTTGGGGTTGGCGAGGGAGAGATTGGAGAGGGTGTGTTGATCGGCGGAGTGGAGCTATAGATGGGCGTTGCCGTCTTACTAACAGGGGCAAATGGAATTGTTGCGGAAGCCGTGTGTGGTGCTTGGGGAGAGAAAGAAAGCCAACTTCCAATCGTTTGACAACCAAAAGAAACCAAAAGAAAAAGTGTCAGAATGAGCCAGAAGTTCCGTTTGGGGTTCACTTTGAGCTACCGATCAAGATAGAAACATGAAATTGCCTCTAAGCGCAACGAGCAAGTTTTCTTTTTAGCTTTTGATGTAGTTAAAGCATTGCAATTCATTTGCCATTCTTGAACCTTTTTGGATGTCTCCGAATTTGCAACAGAAGTTTGGGGCGATTTCTGTAAGGAGTGAGTCCCGATGAACATCCTCCTGCGCACCGCGTGCTCTAGTTTGTTTCCAACCACAATCGAAGCAGATGTTCATCAATCACTTCAATTTTTCCTCGCGCAATCCGAACTGCACCCGCTCGTTGCAGCTCTTTCAAAGCCCGAGCAAGCACCTCGCGCACGGTGCCTAATTGCGCCGCCAGTTGTACTTGGGTAACCTTCTTGATCCTTTTGCCACTCACCGGATCAATGGGAAGTTCAAGGAGACAGCGAGCTAAGCGATGTGTAACCTGATATAAAGATACATTATGCACAAGCTCCACGAACATGCGCAGGTTTTTCGCCAAATTTAGAATAACCGCTCTGCCCATCTGCGGGTAACGCGTTAACATATCTCGAATGATCGCCGGCGGAACGACCCAAAGTTGGCAACCCTCCAAAGCTGTTGCATTCACAGCATGAGGACCTCCATCGAAGACAGGTACTTCGTTAAAAGTTGCTCCTTCACCCAATGTCTTGAAGATCACTTCTCTCCCACTCGGAGATAGTTTTGACAGCTTAACTCCGCCTTTGTGGAGAATAAATAGCCCAACACACTCTTCCCCTTCTAAAAAGATAACTTCCTCCTTATCATAAGAACGCAATTGAGTCGCAGCAGCCAATTCGTCAAGTGCAGATTGGGGAAGCAAAGCAAAATAGGGATTATTCTTAAGCACTTCAACTCTCTGCTCGATGCTGCTGTAAAGCTTGCGCATTCTGTTTATCTGTTGGGGAAGGCTATCAATTGGATGGTTTTATCGCGCCCTCAAGGAAGATTTTATCGGGTCCGCCGCGATCGATCTCCCAAGGATAGATAATGCGCGCATCCGTGATTGCGGCGTAGTAATCCGGACGAACTGAGCCAAAAAGATTGCGATAAGGGTTGAAATGTAAAACACAAGTGTAGGGAATGCCGCCAGCCGAAGAAACGCGGTTCTTCACTGCCGTAATTGTCCGCCCCGCCCCCCAAACGTCATCAACCACCAATGTCCGCCGAGCGCGCAGCAAACGGTCTTCAGGGAATTGGATAAACTCGGGCCAGGCGTAGAGGCGCGCTTTTTCCATAGCGATCTGGGCGGGGAAGTCAACCGCAGCCGTCAGGACGTGCGTAATATCCATTGCCTCCGCCAACAGCCCGCCAGGAATAATCCCACCGCGGGTAATCATAAGAATGGCATCAAATTCGGTTTCAAATTGGGGCAACAAATGATCGATTAATAAATCAACATCATGCCAAGTCAGGATTTCCGTTCGCCGTTCCATTCAACCCTCTCCCATTCCTCTCAGGATAAAACAGCAGCCAAAGGTGCGGGAGCTTGTACAGCCAGCACCTCCTGCCCTTCTTGCCGCGCTCGCTCAACGTCCCTTGCCCAAAGATACAAACAAGTATGATAAGCGGTTGTTGTATAGGATGTGATCACCACTGCAACCATGATAAAGAGCCCAGCAATCATTGCGCCCAGCGAAAGACCACTGATCACTCCCCAGATTGCTTGACCGCTGAGACTAACCAGTCCGATCCCAACTCCTAAACCCAGTGCAATCCCTGTACCCCCAATGAGAAAACTGATAATCCCTGTGACGGCTCGCACGCCAACCATCCCAACACCAATGAGCAAAAGATTGTCTTTGACAATTTGGGTGGCGCGGCGTAACCCTCCCTTGAGATTTACGCCGTCGATGACCATTGCTGGTAAGACCAGATAGGTTGCCTGTGTCCAAACTGCATCGACCACCGATGCCAAGGCATTGCGCGTTCCAGATTCTCCCCTCCCGCGAATGAACCGTTGCAGAAGTGTTACAACCATCGAAGCCGCAGCTAAGCTGAGGATGTTCAGCCAATTGCGTTGTGCAATTTGCCAAGCTTTTGCCATTACTCCATCCCCCTCTGCCAGAAAACCGTAAATCAAATAGATCGTCATCGCCGAGAACAGATAACTCACCGAATATTGAGCAAAGATCAAGACCGCCCCAAAGAGATACCCCAAGATCTGTCCGATACCCTGATCACCAAACAAAGCGAACGAGATCACCATTGGGATCGAGAATATGAATGTAACCACTATTCCAGCCAAAAGAGCATAGATCGAGGGTTTTATTAGGTCTCGGTCCGCAAATGCCATCTGCCAAGATTGCCTGAGAAAGGCAAAACCACGTCTGATGCTTTCCATAATGACCTTCTTTCTAAGATAATCTAATTATAGCAAGCTTATCGGATTTATTTCAATCCGCCATCCTTTTCGCAAAGTCCGATTGCGCAAAAAGCCTTGTGGTCGGTCACCGATGATTAAAATCTGCCAGCGATACCAACCACTGATTTTGGCGAAATAACAAGGCAAGGGACCTACAAAGCGCAAGGTGGTAATGCGCTCTTGCACAACCCAGCCTTGTAATTCTTGATATTGCCGTTCGGCTTCTTTCTGTGCATCCTCATTGCGCACATGACGATACTCTAAGCGGACAATTTCTGCAAAAGGGGGGTACTGGATTTGCTTGCGCAGTTGGATCTCTTGCTGATAAAAAAGTTCATAATCTTGTAACGCTGCCGCTTGAATGGCGTAATGTTCAGGCTGATAAGTTTGAAAGATCACCTCGCCACCCAATGTGCTTCGCCCTGCTCGCCCAGCGACCTGGGTGAGCAGTTGAAA
>JAOAHK010000353.1 GCA_026415275.1 Anaerolineales bacterium | reverse complement strand
AGATGGTGAAAAGGACATTGCCGCGCAGATTCAGGTAAACCTCATTGCCCCGATCCAACTGACCCGCCAAATCCTGCCCAGCATGATCGCCAATCGGCGAGGACAAATCATCAACATTGCTTCTATTGCTAGCCTGATTGCCACCCCAACCTATTGTGTTTATGCGGCGAGCAAGTTCGGATTACACGGTTTTACTGAAGCACTGCGGAGAGAGGTTGCGATCTATGGCATTTGGGTTTCGGGGATATATCCTGGTGGGGTAGAGACCGAATTTGGAGCTAAGGCGGGAATTGAACGCAAGCGGCGTATCCAAACACCCAAATGGATGCGTCTCACAGCGCAACAGGTTGCCGAGGTAACCCTAAGGCTGATCCATCGTCCACGAAGGCAAGTGGTTATTCCCGCTTATATGGGCATCATCGTTTGGCTCAATCGGTTTGCGCCGGGGTTCGTTGACTACTTGATTCAAAGATGGTTCGTAGCCCGCGAGCGTATGACTCCCTCGGACTAATTCGAGGTAATGTGCTTTACCACGGTAGAAATGAACTGCGGATGATCACAAAGTGCTGCATCTGCAAGCTTTGCGATCCTTGCGGTGTATAGATTAGTGGAACTTGTATCCCGATCTAACGTTGAGAGAGGGTCCTTAGCGATCGATTTCGATGTCTTGGTAGGAAAGCGGATCGTCAACGGGTTCGAGGTGGGTAAAAACAGTTGCACCGCTGAGCGAGTTTCGGATATCAGCCTCGACTTCTTCGGCTAGATGATGACTGCGATGAGTTGACCATCGTCCTGGCACAAGGATATGAAACGAGACGAAGCGCCTTCCAGCAGCTTGGCGTGTGCGCAATGCATGGAATTGAACCCCTTGGGCGCGATATTTATCAAAAATGGCTAAGACAGTTTTCTGGTCTTCAGCACTAAGGGCAGTATCCATCAGCCCGTACACTGAGCGACTAAGAAGAGTATAGGCTGTGCGCAAAATGTTCAAAGCGACCAGAAGCGCAATTGTCGGATCTAGAAAATGCAATCCACTGATTGCCACAAGTCCTATCGCTCCAATGACACCAATCGAGGTGTATACATCGGTCATCAAATGATAAGCATCTGCTTCAAGACTGATTGAATTGTATTTCTTGCCTACTTTCAGGAGGACTTGCGCAACAATAAAATTAATCAAAGAAGCAGTGGCGGATACTATCAATCCCAATGGAACTCGGTCTAGGGGTTGGGGGTTGAGGAGGCGGCCGATTGCTGAGATCATGATGCCTATAGAGGCGACTAAAATAAAGAATCCTTCGGTGAAGCTGGCAAAATACTCAGCTTTGCTATGCCCGTAATTGTGCATTTCATCAGCTGGGCGTGCAGCGACAGCCAACATGAGCAGGGTGATCACAGCAGCGAATAGGTTGACTAGGGATTCCACAGCATCTGAGAGTAAACCGATCGAGCCTGTGATCAGATAAGCAAATGCTTTCAGGCTAATGGTGCTGACAGCCGCTCCAATCGATAACCAAGCGTATTTTGTCAATGAAGCGCGTTCCACAATCATCACCTTATGTAGGAGCTATCCATAGCGCGCAAACTTTTCACAAGCAAGTTCTGTTTGCGGAATAAGTCTAATCCTGTTTTTTGTTCTTGTCGAGGAATCGATCAGGAAAAACAATGAGGAAATATCGATGGCGGGGATTATTTCTCTTCTAATTCTTTAGCGACTTGTAACCGTTCGCTTTGGAGATAACTAATCCCATTACGTACTTGATTAAGCGATCGCTCCAATTCCATCTCAAGGCGACGCAAGGTTTCTAATACATAGGCATCAGCTTCGCGGCGAGTGTTTTCTTGTTCGATTTTCGCTTCAGCAAGGATTTGCTCTGCGCGAGCATGGGCTGCTTGGACAATCGCTTCACGCTCAACCATTTGATCCCGTTTCTCTTTGGCGATCGCCAAGGTGCGGTTGGCTTCTTCCTGGGCTTGGGCTAGGATACGGTCTTTTTGGGCGAGGAGTTGTTGGGCTTTTTTAACTTCCTCGGGGATCAGTGAACGCATCTGATCGATGATTTCGAAGACTCGTTCTTCGTCGACAATGATGTTGTGGGTAAAGGGTAATGGTCGACTCTCGTTTAGGATTTCTTCTAATCGATCAATTAAGTGCATAATGTCCATAAGAGTCTTCCTGTTCTGCCAATTGAGAATCTACTATCAATAGATTACATGCAAATGGCTTTTTCGTCAATATGGATTGCAAGGATTGTGCCAATAATGCAAAAAATCAATCGCGCAATGAAGTGGTAGGCACAATTTGTTGGCTTTCGCCCAGCTCGCGGAAGCGCCGTTTAAGAGCTTCGGCAACCAAGGGCGGCACCATTGTGCTGACATCGCCGCCGAGGGAAGCAACCTCTCGCACAGTTGAGGAGGAAAGAAAGGTATGTTCCTCTGCAGTAATGAAAGCTACTACCTCGATCTCTGGTGCAAGGTGATGATTTGCTAACGCCATGCGGAACTCATATTCAAAGTCTGAAAACACGCGTAAACCGCGTACAATCACCTGTGCATTAATTTTACGACAAAACTCCACCGTCAGTCCGCTGTAGCCCATCACGCTAATTTTAGGGTTGCTCGCAAAGGTCTCTTGGGTCATACGAATGCGCTCTTGGGGTGAAAACAAGAGCGTTTTTAATGGGCGGTCGTAAACGGCGACAACCAATTCATCGAAAAGGTTTGCTGCTCGATTGGCGATATCGATATGTCCATAATGGATAGGATCAAAGGTTCCAGGAAAGACTGCGCGAATCATGTTACCTCAAAAAAGGAATGGTGTTAGGATGGAATACCCATTGTCAGCTAATGTCACTAACCGTCTCCTGCCAGAAGCGACTCACTCGTTCTGCCAGCATCCGATGTTCTGGTTTTTCCAAAAGAGGGTCTAAGGCAAAGAGGGCTTGGGAGTGCTCACGAGCCTTTTCAATCAATTGCAAATTGGTGAAACTTGCGAAGCGTAATTGGGCAAATCCCGATTGCCGCGTCCCTAAGAAATCACCCGGTCCGCGTTGTTGTAAGTCGTGTTCAGCTAGGATAAAGCCATTATGGGTTTGTGTCATCACCATCAATCGCTCGTTTTCGGCGTCATCGGCAGTTTCGGGGATGAGGATGCAATAGGCTCTGTCTCTTATACACATCT
>JAOAHK010000352.1 GCA_026415275.1 Anaerolineales bacterium | reverse complement strand
TCAAGGATGCTTCGTCGCGCTACATTCAGGTAAACCTGGCAATGGAACGTCTGTTGGGATTACCCCGCTCCGCTATTCTTGGCAAAAGTGATGTGGAACTCTTTGGCGAAGAGGCTGCAAAGCCATTGATAGAAGCCGACCAGCGGGTTCTGCAAGGGGAGCATTTTAGCGGTGAAGATGATTTTGAGATCAACGGTCAACAATACACTTTTAGTGTCGTCAAAACCCCTTTGCGCAATTCGAATGGCACAATCATTGGAATTTGTGGTATCGCCCGCGATATCACCGCTCAAAAACGCGCCGAAAGTGCACTGCGAGAAAGCGAAGCGCATTTTCGCGAATTGTTTGAGAATGCCTCTGATCTGATCCAGTCTGTTGACCCTGAGGGGCGGTTTCTCTATGTCAACCGGGCTTGGCGGGAGGCAATGGGTTACACCGAACAAGAGATTCTCCAATTGAATCTAATAGACGTGCTTGCTCCAGAGTGTCGTTCACATTGTCTGGAGCTCTTCAATCGCATTCTGCACGGGGAGCGAGTGGAGTTTGTCACTGCAACTTTCGTAACGAAAGACAAACGGCGCATCGAAGTGGAAGGTTCGGTAAGTAACCGCTGGGCAGGCGGCAAGGTTGTTGCCACGGTTGGCATTTATCGCGATCTGAGCAAGCGGGCAGAGATTGAACGCGCATTGCGCGAAAGTGAGGCGCGCTATCGCAATATCTTTGAGACAGCAGCCGTCTCCATCTGGGAAGAGGATTTCTCAGCCGTTAAGGCAGCCATCGAAGAACTGCGCCGACAAGGCGTTAGCGACTTTGAGCGCTACCTTGAAGAACATCCCCAATTCCTACAATTAGCGGCGCAAAACATCCGGGTTCGAGATGTGAATCCGATGACTTTACAGATGTTTGGGGCAAAGACGAAAGCCGAATTGCTGGATAATCTTAGCAAGATTATTCCTGCGGATTCCTTGAGCATCTTGAAAGAAGAGATTTTGGCAATTGCTGCTGGGAAGACCTACTTTTCCAGTGAAACGGTCAACCTCACCTTGCAAGGCAAACGAATTGACGTGCTCCTGAGCATTACATTTCCTCCCCCTGAAAACCGAGAAGCCTTCCAGAGTGTGTTAGTTACCCTAATGGATATTACCGATCGCAAGCAGGTCGAACGTGAGGTTGAGAAGCAGCGCATTTTGTTCCAACAGTTGTTTGAAAACACGCCAGTAGCCATTGCTATGCTAGATACTCAAGATCGCTTCGTACGTGTAAATAGAGCCTTTGAGACCCTTTTCGGGTATAAGGATTCAGAAGTTGTGGGAAATTATATAAATGAGCTAATTATCCCTCCTGGTCTGACTGAAGAAGCTAGTGGACTCTCCATGGCACTTTTCTCGGGTTCTACGGTGGAAAAGGAAACGGTGCGCATGCGAAAAGATAAAACCATGGTTCCCGTGCAGGTTTATGCAGCACCCGTTCAGGTTGGAGCGGAAGTTGTGGGCGGTTACGCAATGTATCTTGACCTAAGCGACCGCAAGCAGAAAGAACAGAAGCTGGAATATCTTAGCAGCCATGACACATTGACGGATCTCTACAATCGGGCTTATTTTGAAATTGCCCTTTCCCGAATGGAAAGCGAGAATATTCTCCCAATCAGCATTTTAGTTGCTGATGTGGATGGCTTAAAACGGGTCAACGATGAACAGGGTCACAGAGCCGGCGACAAGTTGCTGCGCAGTGCGGCTGAAATTCTGCGGGCGTGCTTTCGCTCGGAGGATGTGGTGGCGCGTATTGGTGGTGATGAATTTGCCGTGCTTCTGCCCCATGCCGATGATCGAGTCGCTGAGCAACTCGTGCACCGCATTGCTTCCAATCTGAGGCGCTACAACCTGTGTCATCCCCAATCACCGGTGCACCTCTCATATGGCATTGCCACTGCGAGCCAACCTATGCCGCTTGCACAGCTTTTCAACCAAGCTGATCGAAAAATGTATGAGCACAAAGCGCGAAAACGTTCTCGCAAGAAATCACCAAAGGCTTCCAATGGACTCTAATACTTTCCTTCAATCTATCTTTCGGGCAGCTCCCTTAGGGATTGGTGTTGTTGTTGATCGCGTCTTTGTGCAAGTCAACCAACACCTGTGCGAAATGTTGGGTTATCGGGCGGAGGAATTGATCGGTAAGTCGGCCAGAATGATCTATCCTGATGAAGATGAATTCGAAAGGGTAGGTAAGGAAAAGTATCCTCAGATTGAGCGGAGCGGAGTAGGCAGCATCGAGACCCGCTGGCGGCGCAAAGATGGTCAGATTATCGATGTTTTGCTCAGCTCGGCCTACTTTGATCCGTCTGATCGAACAAAAGGGATTACCTTTACGGCTGTTGATATTACAGCGCTTAAGCAAACGGAAGAACGTTTGCGCATGGCGGAGGCTCAGTTTCGAGCTATAGTGGAACAAGTGCCAGCAGTGGTTTATGTTGACCGCAACGATAGCCTCAGCTCCAATCTATACACCAGTCCTCAGGTTTTTTCGTTGATCGGATACCGTTCGGAAGAATTTCTCAATGACCCGGAATTATGGGTCAAAATTCTTCACCCGGAAGACCGGGCTGCAGTGATTGCCGAGCATGAGCGAACGAATCGAACTGGTGAACCCTTTCGGCTGGATTACCGCCTACTAACCAAAGATGGCCGCGTCATTTGGGTGAGAGATGAGGCAGTGCTAGAGCGTGATGAAAAAGGGAATCCCGCCTATTGGCGTGGCATTTGGATGGACATCACCCCTCAAAAAGAAGCCGAGATGCGCCTCAAGCTTTCAGAAGAAAAGTTTGCCAAGGCTTTTCTTACTAGTCCAGATTCGATCAACATTAACCGCCTAGCCGATGGCGTTTATCTTGACATCAATGAAGGCTTTACGCGGATCACCGGGTATCAGCGAGATGAGGTGATTGGCAAATCTTCTCTTGAATTAAATATTTGGGTTAACCCTGCAGACCGCGCCCGGCTTGTAGAAGAATTAAAGTCAAAAGGCTATGTGGATAGCCTAGAAGCGCTGTTTCGCATGAAAGATGGGCAAATCCGCACAGGATTAATGTCAGCCCGTGTGATCGAGATCGCTGGAGAACCGTGTATTCTCTCGATTACTCGCGATATTACCGAGCGAAAGCAATATGAACGCGAGCTTGAAGCCATCGTACAAGTTTCGGCAGCGATGCGCCAGGCAATGGAGC
>JAOAHK010000034.1 GCA_026415275.1 Anaerolineales bacterium | reverse complement strand
CGGCAGCGTCAGATGTGTATAAGAGACAGAAACAATACAATGGTGAGTAGCGCACCTCCCCACCCGCTCAGCCAACTTGGTTGGAAAGCGGGAGCAGGGGTAGGGCGAAAGGCCTCTGCAGGCTTCGCTTGGGTGAGGATAAAGGCTACCAAGTCATCGATCTCTCTCTCGCTAAGCGGACCACCCTTTGCTTTGCTCCAAGCTGGCATTGCCGAACCTTGAATCCCATTGGCAATTACATTGCGAATGCTCTGATCAGGACGGATAGAAGGCCAATTCTTCGCCAACGTCGCGCCTACCCTTCCCTCCAAGTTGGCACCATGACAGACAGCACAGTTTTGGTCATATAGGGTCGCGCCGCGATTGGGGTCGCCTTGAATGTCTGGTGGCGGCGTCAAAGGCGGACGCGGAACGGGGGTCGGAGTGGGGGGAAGGATACGTGGGCCGCCGCTTTCCCAAGTGAGAATATAAGCAACGATTGCTTCGATTTGATCATCCCGCAACGGTCCGCCTTTTGATTGACTCCAAGCAGGCATCGCAGAGCCTGAAATGCCATTCGCAATGATCGAGGCGATCGCACGATCCGGGCGGAGTGAAGGCCAATCTTTTGCCAATTGCGCGCCAACTCGACCCTGTCCGTCTAAGCCATGACAAACTGCACAGTTTTCTCCATATAGAATTCGACCAATTTCAACCGGGTCTTCAGAGGTCTGTGCGTGTCCAGAATGGGGCAAGGTGAGAATGAGGACGAAAAGCAAGGCAAACAGGATAAACGCATTCCAAATCACACCAAAGCGTCTGCTTCCTCCACCGATCGTCCGTCGAGAGAATAAAGACTTTAGGATTTGCTGGCTCATCATTGCCTCACCACCTCTTATCTAAGAGTCAAGAGGTAGGCGATGATATCCGCCAGTTCCTGATCGGTGAGCGTGTCGCCGTAGTTTATTGGCATCACCCCCGCTTGAAAGCCGGGCACGATATACGCATTGGGCAAAACAATGGACTCATGCAGATACTGAGCTGGCGAGGTGGCATTCCCGGTATAATTCGGGTCGGTTAGGACTGACTCAGCACGGGTAGCAATGCCTGGTTGTTCGGGGGTAGCAAGCCAAGCCGGTCCGGTTGGAGCTGAGATATGACAAACAACGCATCCTTTGGTGTTAGCCAAACCCTCTCCGCGTGTTGGATCGCCTTCGGGCAATTCTTTGTTGATGTCTGTGCCAGTGGGAGGACCAGCCATCTCTGCCATCTGCGTGCTGCGGTCAGGTGCTGTGTCCCTCCAATTCAGGATAAAAGCAGCAATATTGCGAATTTGATCATCACGCAGCGGACCACCATATCTTTCCGCCCAAGCTGGCATGACCGGACGACCTTGACCGGGATACCGATCTGGGCGGGTTGACACCAATCGCCCACCGGCAACAGTGGAAATAATATAATCCTCCAGCGTTCCGCTCCAGCCCACTTCCGTGAGACGACCAGTAAAGAAATGGCGATCGTTCAAGGGAGGCCAGAGACCTGCTACACCTTCGCCCTGCGGACCATGACAGCCTTTACAATTGAGGTCATAGAGTTCTGCCCCCACTTCGATTGATTTGGCGCGCTGGTGCTGCTCATACTCCGCCATACGTTTCGGTTCATTGATGCCATACCAGAGAAGCATCCCCCCTGTCAGCATAACGAAAACCATACCCAAAAAGATTTCAAATTGCACACGAGACATCGCTTTCCCTCCCCTCACTCTTCACCGCGCAAACGGTGGAGAAAGATATGTTTTTCAAATGTTTTACGCTGTTGTGTATCGGGATCATCCCACAAGATGCGGAAGGTGACTTTGCGCAAGTCTGTCTGCCAATCTTCAATGATCAGAAATGCCTGACCGTTTGGCAACCGTTCAATCTTGGGCAAAGAAGTGTCATTGATAGCTCGCATGATGCGGCGGCTATACTCGGCAAAGACGCTGGTCAATGCGGGGCAGCCAAAATCCAAATTCGGGCACAAATCGCGGGGCACCGTACCGGTGACCTCATAGGTGCCAGGTTGTAATTGGTCAAAGGGGATTTTACGCAATGGGCCAACTCCTTCTTCGGGAGCAAGATCTTGGACAATGCGTGTGGCTGCTGGTGTCTCGATCCCATAGAGCGGTGTTCCCATATAGCTCAAAACCACGAGAACTAGAATGGAGAGAATGCCAATCCCAACCGCCAAAGGACGTTTATATAGACTACGATACGGGTTGCGGTCGATATAGGGAATAGCAATTAATAAACCGACAATAACTGTAGGCAGGATAACTCCCATCAGGGTTTTGTCACCCAGTTTCAACAATCCTTGCAGCCACCAGAAGTACCACGGAGCTTTGGTATCCAAGGGGGTTACCTGAGGGTTAGCGATGTTTTCTAGGGGAGCGCTGTAACCAAAGAAAAGGATACTGACCACCAGGGCAAAAATCCCAAACGAGGTCAGAAAGACCTCATGGGTGAGCAAATCGGGAATAAAATCGATGCGCTGTTTGGCGTTCTTTTTCTCTTCGGCAGAGATGTCGCCTTCTTCATATTTAGCCGGCAGCGAAATACCATGTTCGCGAGAGACTTTGTAATAATGAATACTGATCAGCAAAACAGCGACTGCGGGTAATAGGACGACATGCAAGAGATAAGCTCGCAATAATCCATTCGCTCCAATATCCGGCCCACCGCGCAACAACAAGTTAACCTCGCGTCCGAATAGCGGTGCAGCTTCTGCCATGCCCGTGCCAATGGTCACCGCCCAATATGCCAATTGATCCCAAGGCAAGAGATAACCAAAAAAGCTCAGAAATAGCGTAACGCCCAACAACAGCACTCCGGTAAACCAGGTAAACGAACGCTCTTTTTTATAGGAACCCGTCAGAAAAGTGCGCATCATGTGCAAAAAGACAAAGATAACCATTGCCTCCGCCCCTAAGCGGTGCATATCTCTGATCAATTTTCCAAAGGGGACGTTGCTCTCTAAGTTCAAAATGGACTGATATGCTTCGGAGGGGATTGGGCTGTAATAGATCATCAGAATAATACCAGTAATGGCTTCCACAACGAAGAAAAAGGTGCTGAAAAAGCCCAATCGAAAAGTGTGGGTGAATAT
Source organism: Anaerolineales bacterium (assembly GCA_026415275.1). GTDB lineage: Bacteria > Chloroflexota > Anaerolineae > Anaerolineales > UBA4823 > NAK19. The sequence continues at coordinate 9,526 of JAOAHK010000034.1, read as the reverse complement.
AGTGCTGGCTTTTTCGTAATAGCGTGGACGAATGTGGAAGAGAAAGCTGGTAGTGTGAACTTTATAACGGGGATTGGGCTTTTCCTCGGGGGGATCACCCCGCAACACATTGCGCAACTCACGGATGTTCAAACCAGCCGTGATAATCCGCACGCGGTTATCAATTGCCAGATAAAGTTTGGATTTGAGATCTTGCAGGTTAAGAGACTTCAACATTGCCACTCTGCTCCTTGATCAGGATTTTGCTAGCCATGAACTTTGCCATTAATCCGTTGTCCCGTATCAACGCGCACAACAGCATCGGGATTTTCAGGCACCGGTAACGGTCCCGGCTCTTTACTCTCAGCGAGCACTTCGCCACTGTTTGGATCAACGATTTGAATTTTGAATTGATCCAGAGAGCGCGGCGCTGGTCCTGCTAAATATGTTCCATCGGGCTGAAATTCCGAGCCATGACAGGGGCAAATAAACTTATTTTCTTGATCATTCCAGTTATACAAACACCCCAAGTGGGTGCAGACTTTGTAAAGGGCTGAAATTCCCTGTGGTGTGCGTGAAAGCCAGAAACGCACTTTGGGATAGTTCGCTGGCGGCGAGCCAGCCGGGGGAAGTTCGGAAACCTTTCCAACGGTAAAGACACCACCAAACTCACCTTCCTTAAACCGCGGCATGGCAAATAGATAGGTTATGCCGCCAATATTCAGAGTGAGAAAACCCAAAGAAGCTAGCCAAGCAAAATTCAAAAATTCTCGCCGGTTGATTTTCTTCTTTTCCTGGTCACTTTCTGGCTTTTGTTCGCTCATCCGAACCTTCTCCTCAATTTACCTATGGTTATGCACGATACGAATTTCCATGAAGGGAGTCTACTCAATCGTTAAGGTTATTTCTATCCATCCCCTCAAGCCAGAGGTGTGATTTTGTTTCAACCGAAGGGGTGATTGCGTTCATCACCCCAAAAACAGGTTTAGAGTGTGCCACAAGGACTCGAATTCGTGGTATCCTTTGAAAAAATGGATAGGGCTTTGAGCAACTCAAAGTTCTGCCCAAGGTCACCGACCAAAGGTCGGCGATACATTTTAGAACAGATGTGATGCTCTGGCGCGGCTGCCAAATGCTTCGCAACATTAAGAGAGCAAAATAGCCTTAGGCGGCCTATCCAGACAAAAATTTTTTGAATATCAGTGAGGATTAGAGACGATGACCCTTCAAGAGCTGATCTGGGAAATTCACATGCGTTTGGGCAACACAGCGTTTTATTATGCAGCGATTATGACTCTTTGGGGCTTCTGGCGCATTATAAAAAAACGCGGCGTGGATAGCAATTACTGGGGAGCCATTGTGATCGCCGAAATACTGATCCTGTTACAGGGAGCGCTGGGAGTTTATTTGTATTTCTTCACCGATTATCGTTTGGCGCGCCAGGTGCATGTTTTATACGGGATTGTCAGCGCTTTAGTATTGCCGGCTGCCTTTGCATACACACGGGGCAATCAAGAGCGCCGCGACATGGTCATCTATGGTGCCGTCTTTCTCATTCTGGCAGTCCTGACCGCCCGTGCCCTAATGACTGCTGGAATGGTGTTGGTGTTTGAGTAATCTCCCAACTCTATTGCTGTTTTTTGACAAAAACAAAAAGAAGAGCGGAGAGGGTGGGATTCGAACCCACGGAGCCTTTCGGCTCACGCGCTCTCCAGGCGCGCGCGTTAGGCCAGACTACGCTACCTCTCCTTATGGGTTGTTGAATTTTCCGTTCAATCTCCCCATTCTTCGCCTGATTATACCAGTTTTTCACCAATGCTCGATGGAATTTGCACTAGCAACTGTTCTTCTCGGCAGATGAGTTGAGAAGGGATTTGTATAAACTGCGCAACTCACTCTGAGGTTGAACCCCCAATTCAGATTGAAGGGAGTGCTCTAATTCCCGATACAGACGCACTGCTCCTGAACGGTCGTTGAACATTAGATAAGCCTTCATGCCTAGATAAACCGCTTCTTCCTGCCAAGGATCAATTTCCAAGATGCGGTGACAGTAATCAATGGTCTCTCTGGCTCTGCGTTGTTGGAAACTTCGGTGAGCAAGAATTTGCAAGGCACGCAGATAGTAGCTGCGCAAGCGCTCACGGGGTAAGGTTGCCCATTCAGCGTATAGGTCCTGTGGATACAATTCGCCTTGATACAATCGAACCGCTGTTTCCCACTCTTCTTCTTGAATAGCGCGTTCGAAAGCTTGAAAATCGATCCAAGAACCCGGCGGTAAGCACAAAGCGATTTCCCCCTCCTCCACTTCGAGATAGCGAGAGGGGAAGTAATCGGGCAATTCGGGCTCTAAGACCCGCCGCAGGACAGAGGTGGCTTTATAGAACAAATCCATTGCCGTAGGGAGAGGCTTTTCAGGGTACATTGCTTCGATCACCTGCTCGGTCAACAAACGCTGGTGAGGACTGATCAGTAATAGACGCAACAATTCACCTGCTCGGCGCCGTTTTAGCGTTCGGGAGTCAATGGAGCGCTTCCCCTGCTGGACGTGAAAGCTCCCCAAGGTGTGGATGATCAATGGAGGGGGAGGGATCGCTTGCAATTGCTGCAAACACCGCCCACTAAGTTGCACCAATTCGGGATCGGGGCTGTTCAAGGTGGCGGCAATCAGAGGATAAGCCAGCGTTCTTTCTTGTTCGAGGATATGAATGTAACCGCAACGGACGATTTGATATGCCGCCTCTTTCCAAACCTCTAAAGCGATAGGGTCTTGACGCTTATAAAGAAAAGCGGCATAGAGAAAACGAGCATAGGCTTGATCAAAAAATTGCTGGCGTTCGCCCAATTCGACAATCGCAGCTCGAAAATCCTGTTCAGCTTGCACTGTGTCGCCGTTGAGCCAAGCCGAGTAAGCTCGTTCGGCAAGTGTCCGCCCCCACATGCGCCGATTGAGATGGCGTTTTGCCCAAGTCACAGCGTCTTCTGCCCATTGATAAGCTTGCGGATATTCTTCCCGAATACGATAGTAGCGGCTTAAGCCCATGCGGATAAAAATCTGTAGCGCAGGGTCGCCGATTTTCTCGGCAACCTGTCGGGCTTGAGCATAGTAAGGCAACACTGAATCGAGGTCACCTTCTAGCTGAGCCAGCATGGCGTGAATCATAGCGGCGTATCCCTGATTCTGGAATAACTCGATCGGTTCCTGATCGAGGCGTTGAACCGCTTGCTTGGCGCCGATGAGATCTCCTAGACGCACCAAGGCATAGCTCATCGCAACCAGCGGTGTACTGCGTTGAAGCAGCCGCAGTTCACAGGCGATACGATAGGCTTCTTCATCAGCAGCCATTTGAAGGTCGAACTGACCGCGCAAGCCATAGACTTGGGATAGGTTATGAAGTGCGCGGTAACGGGTTGTTTCATAGCCAAGTTTGCGGGCAATCTCCGCCGCTTGCAGGCAACAGGCTTCCATTTCATCCAGCGAGTCCTGCTCCATGGCATAGGCGGCAAGCAAAATCAGAGCATCCGCCCGGGCGTGGGTCACCTCTCCCGTAAGCTCCAACGCTTTTCTCGCCCGTTGGTGCACCCTGTCATAATGTCCGAGCCGATATTCGACCATGCCCATACAGGTCAAGGCTTGCGCCATCATCTCAGAGTCTCCCGTTTGGCGCGCTCTCTCGTACGCTTCTTGAGCGTTTCGCAAAGCTTCAGGATAATCCCCGAGACACTCCATGTGACGGCTTTGGGATACAAGCGAGGCAAGGGTGTTTCCTTCTCTTGCCATGGGTTAGAAAGTCAATTCGAATCTTGAACTCCGATCCGTGAGATTAAGGGGTGAAACCATGGGGGAGAATCGGTTGATGGAAAATCTTTCCCTAAGTATAGCCAAATTCTGGGAAAGTTTCAAGCACCGAAAAATTTGTCATGGAAATGTCATTTAGATTTGATATGGTTATTGAGATAAACCCTCTGGCATAACATGGAAATTGGGTACAGAGGCATCCACACAACGCCTTGTTTGATCCATAAGGCTCAAAACTCAACTATTTGTGCCGGAGAAGGAATTGTTCGCAGATCAGAAAGGAGAGAGAAATGAATATCCGCCAGTTCAGTGGCAGAATGATCGTGGGGGTGTTGCTGATTGCGGTTTTTGGGGTAGCAAACCCTAATGTCCGCATGGCACAAAGTGGGAGAGGACAAAGCGATTTGCCTTTTGCTAGTCTTTCTAACCCCTCAAGCACACCTGATTGGCAAATCGTCACGGTGGATAATCAATCGGATGTGAGTCTTTCTTGTTCAATGAAATTAGACGCAGACAATCATGCGCGCATCAGTTATATAGATAAGACAAACGCATCAGATGCTGACTTAAAGTACGCTCGTCGCGTCGGAACAAGTTGGCAAGTGCAAACCATCGATACAAGGCAAGTACGAAATGTCGGGACATCGCTGGTGTTAGACGGGAATGGCAATCCCCATATTGCATACTTTATCACCGGAGGACTCATTTATGCCCATTTGCAAGGCACGCAATGGGTAACCGAAACGGTAACGACGGATGTTGCTAATGCCTTCTATCCCTCCCTAGCATTGGATAGTCAGGGTTATCCTCACATCAGTTATTCGCGGGACAATATCTGGTACGTCTATAAAAACGCCGGAGGCTGGCAGACTCCCCAAAATGTCCAATATGTTGGGGCAGCAAACGCGCATAATTCATTGGCTCTGGATCACAACGACATCCCTCACATCAGTTTTCATAGTTTCTACGAGAATTCTATGAAATATGCATCTTGGGATGGGACAAGTTGGGATCTTAAGACAGTAGAAACAGGTAGTTACACCGGTTGGGATATTTCTCTAGCCCTCGATCAGAGTGAATACCCGCACATTAGTTACATGTCTACGAGCGGTTATAAGATTAAGCACGCTTACAAAGACTCTGGAGGGTGGCATATCGAAGTGGTGGATCAGACGGGCGAGAATCACCATCCTTCTCTTGCCATCGATAGCCAAGGTCATCTCCATATCAGTTATACAAACTATTTGGAAAGTCAACACTCCTTGAAGTATGCCCATAAAGATGCAGGAGGATGGCAGAGCGCAACCGTGGATGCGAATATCAGCGGGGTACTTACAGGTTATTCGTCAATAGATATTGGCTCAAATGATTTGCCCCATATCGCTTATTCGAGCATAGCTTTGAAATATGCTTGGTATGGTGAGCCTTTTGAATCTCCCACAATCTACTTGCCTTTGGTGGTGCGCAATCCATAATAGCTCATTTGTAAACTTTGATTTCCCGTTCTCAGTTTCTCTTGATAGCAGAAAGGAGTGCGGAAAATGAAACATCAAACTTTGAATTGCCACAAGTCGAAAATGGGGCTGCTCTTGTTGACAATAATCGGCGCAATGTGCAGTTTACTGATCTTACTCGAAGTTACTTCGGTGTGGGGACAAGAGGGGCCTTCCCAAGTTTCCAGCAGCCAAATATCCCTCATAGTCCAAAACCCCTCCTTCGGTTGGCGGCAAAGCAATGAGAGTGGTTTTGGAGACGCAGCAAATACTTCGATCGGTGCACTCGGTATATTTGATGATCGAATGTACGCAGGCACATGGAATGAAAATGGTGCCCAGGTGTGGCGAACATCAGATGGGCATGAATGGGAAGATTTTACCCCTACATGGCCGATTACCGATATCGGAGTGTTTTTTGCTAAACCTTTTGGTTCCCACCTATACCTCGGAGTCGGAAACGAATCCGGCGGAGAAATTTGGCGCACCGACGGCACAGAGTGGGAACAAGTAGCCAGCGGCGGCTTGGGCAATCCCGATAATTACTGTTTCTTTGCAGCCACTGTGTTTCAGGATGAGTTCTTCACAGCAAGCGGGAATGTACCTCCTCCGTTTGGAAGCGGTAATGGGGTTGAAATTTGGAAAAGCGCCAGCGGTGAAGATGACAGTTGGCAGCAGGTGAACAGCGACGGCTTTGGGCGTGGCGCGACTTTCCCCGATGTGACCATGGAGGTTTATCAGGATCGGCTATATGTCGGGTTAAGCCGCCCGGATACAGGAAATGCGGCGCACGCAGAGCTATGGCGAAGCTATGATGGAATGACCTGGACGGCCGTGTTCACCGATGGATTAGGAGTTGCTGACAATACCCATTTGTCGTCAATGGCGGTGTTTAGGGGAAAATTTTATATAGCCTTTCGGAATACCAAGAGTGGTGGACAACTCTGGCGCTCTGAGAATGGGACAGATTGGGAAATGGTCTTTGATGATGGATTGGGCAATCCTAAGAACTCACGACCTTATGGGTTACTCCCTTATGGGGATCAATTAATTCTCGTATTTAGCAACCATGAGACAGGTGTTGAGGTGTGGCAGAGCGCGGATGGACTAATTTGGTTTCCGATTAATCAGCCCGGTTGGGGTGATGAAACGGCGAAATTCGCCGATTACTTCGATAATGGAGCAGTTGTGTTTAAGGACTCGCTCTATATCGGTACGATTGAGGATCCAGAAGGAGGTCGTATTTGGCAGAGATTACATTTGCTCTATCTACCAACCACATTACGCAACCCTTAAGCTAACCAGAAGTGCTGTTGACCATCGGGAAATATGCACGTTATTCAAACCTTTGTGATCCGTTTGTTCATCGAGCCTGGGGAGTTGGTTCCTCTCAAGGGGATATTGCACAACGTGCGGGAAGATGCCGATTATCCGTTCGGGAGTGAAGAAGACTTAGTGGTCCTATTGCACCAATTGACGCGGCGCGTTCAAAAAGAAGCCTCCCACAAGCAATTTAGCCTGCGGGAGGAAACCGAGGGGAACGAATAAAGCATTAGCTGGGTTTGTGACGATGATTATACAACGGCAAATAGCGCACGCCGAGGGTGAAGCCCAACAAAGCGTAGGCAACAATGCCAACAGCTACGAGAATTTCGGTAACGGTTGGGAAATAGGAGGCAGCTACAACATCACCCAACACCCCTGGCGACCAGTCTGGAGGTGCCACAAGTCCAGATAGGGTCACATTCCAACGATTGACCACCACACCCAGGCAGATCAGCCCCAGTGCAGCCATCAAAGCGCGGTCGTTGCGACGCAAAGGCTGGTAGAGCAAGATCACCGCCGGTACGATCCCGGCGAGGATGATTTCGATTCCCCAAAAGGTTGTGGTGTAGGGGGTGGTAGCTTGCAGACGCTGCAGGGCGCTGGCAGTGCCTGGCGCATGACTGTAATAGGATGTGGCTGCCCAGTCCCATAGTTTGATATATAAATAGGCAAGGGTAGTGTAGCCGATCACACGGGCAACTTCGCGCTTCACATCGACTTTGACCAGGTCGACGTGAAGCAGCTTACAGGAAATCATCGTAGCTAGTAAGGTGAGCGACATGCCCCCAGCGACGGCGGAGATGATAAACATGATCGGCAAGGAGGGCTTGAACCAGATGGCACGACCGCTCAGAACCCCATAGGTTGCACCCAACGAGGATTGATGCAGGAGCGATAGCCCCATCCCTAAAACAGCTAAAACCGGGGTCAGACGGTGTACGCGATGGGCGAGGCTGCGTACCCAGGGCAAACGATCGAAGAAACGGCTTTCGGCAACCACTGGGAAGACCTCTATGACCAGCACCGTCGAGTACAAGACCACGCACCAAGTGATCTCCCACAGCACGGAGTGGACAGTTCCAGTAGATCAGGGGATGATAGAAGCGATCAGGGCGCCCAATGTCCATCGCCAGCGCCAGCATGGCCGAGGTATAACCCAAAAAGCCGACAAAGACGGCTGGGCGGGCAAGCGGTTCAAGGCGATGGATGCGAAAGAGATACACCGCAGCCGAGAAAGTGAACGCCCCAGCGCCTAGTGCAATGGCGGATAGGTCTAAGGTAATCCATAGCCCCCAAGGGACGATGTCGCTTAAGCCGGTGACCTGCAAGCCGTTCAGCAGGACTTGGAGCATAGCAAACAAGCCGACCAGAAAAGCAATGACTAAACCGCCAACCCACAAAGTAAAGGGGGTAAGCCTAGGTGAAAAAGCGGTTTTCGCTGTTGTGGTCATCTTAGGCTCCTTTCTTGCGTGGGCGCACGTAGTGAACTTTGGGCTCGGTGCCCCAGTCTTCTCGTAAGCGGAACGTGGTGTTTTCGGCTAAGAATTTCGAGACGGGGCTTTCGGGGTCGCGAATGTCTCCGAAGATGCGCGCTCCCACCGGACAGGCGACCACACAGGCTGGGGTCGCCGGACGATCGACCCCCGGCTTCAATCCCTGTTCGACCCCGCGATCGATGCGATGGACACAGAAGGTACATTTTTCGACCACACCGCGCGGGCGACGGGGGACTTCGGCATTGCCCCAGGTGGGCTGATAGGGGTTGGGAGCATCTGAGGTTCTCCAATTAAAACGCCGTACGTCATAAGGGCAAGCCACCTGGCAGTAACGACAACCAATACAGCGGTCGTAATCCATGGCTACGATGCCATCTGGACGTACCCAAGTTGCCCCCACCGGGCAAACGCGTACACAGGGTGCTTCCTGACAGTGTTGGCAAGGACGATTCATAAAAAATTCTGTGCCGTCTTCAAGTTGCTCTGGAAAGACGACATTCCAGCGCATGTTATCATCCGGGACATCGTTGACAGCTTGGCAAGCGCGCACACAATACATACAACCGATACAACGATCTAAATCGATTGCCATGTGCCATTGATGTTCTTCTGATCCTTGACCGGGATGTGCTTCCGCGCCTATGCCTTGGATTGCTTCGGGTGAAAAGGGGCCCGAAATGACTAACTCGGAGAGGATTGCTGCGCCAAGTGTGGCGCCGCCGATCTTGAGAAAATCTGAACGGGTGAGAATAGGCGCAGTTTTCTCCTCTTTAGGATTTTTGCTCGTCATCTTGTTCTTCTACCTCCTCAGCCTGCGTTTCGTGGCTGCCCTCACCAAAGGTGCGACGCACGTTGCGGGCAACGAACCAGGCTGTCGAACCACCTAAAACCAAACCGATAATGCCACCTTGGAACAAGCGGGCTAACTGACGGCTAGCAAGGGCAGCTTCGAGGGCTTGGAGGCGTTGTTCGGTTGCTACATTGTTTGTGCGCAGATGTTGATTGTTCTGCAGCAGGGTGCTGGTGGTCACCAACGTTTCGGTAATCTGCTCTGTAGCTGCCTTTGCACCGTCTTCAAAGCCCGGCAGTGAGAAGCCGGCGTGCAATGCATCCGTATGACAAGCTACACAAGTTTTGGGCGTTATTGTGAATTGGTGTCCCGTGGGGACAATACCATCAGCCGGCGGAGGATCAGGGGGGATCACGAGCGCATGACAATCCACGCAGCCAATGTTTTTATTAATATGAATGTCTTCAAGATAGGCTTCCATGTCTTCTTGGTGACAGTTGATGCACAGGTCGTCTTCGACTGCAAAGAGGTTCTGCTGGCTGTGCGGGTCATGACAATCCACACATCCGACACCAACCTGAGAATGCCCGCTCAAACGCCATTCATGGATTGTGGTTGTATGGCAGGTGCCGCAGAATTCAGTATC
>JAOAHK010000351.1 GCA_026415275.1 Anaerolineales bacterium | reverse complement strand
AGATGTGTATAAGAGACAGCCTTTAACCCTGAGCCACCCAAATCCAAACCAATTGCGCAGAGAGCGATCTTCTCGTCTCCCATGCACCCTCGCTAAAAATGACGAATGCGTTGCCGATATTCTTGGAACAAAGCGGAATGATCTTGACCGCTATCGACATTAGCGCTGATCAACACCTTTGGCTGTACTTGGTGTTGAAGCATCGTTTCGATAATGGCGCAAATATAGGCTTGGATTAGAGCCGAGCCGAGGATGGTCGAAAGCGGGCCGAAGTGTTGCTCCAAGCCGGGCAAGCTCAGCGAAGCATCCCCTTCGGGAACGCAGGTGTCGATGACAATGTCGGCAACATCGGCGAGCTTCTTTCCCGAAGGGTGGCGGGAGGGCAAGGCTGCGTAGGCGGAGGCAGAAGTCATGGCGATAACGTACAAGCCGTGCTCTTTGCCGTAAAGGGCAGCCTCGATAGGCACCGCGTTGCGGCCCGAATTAGAAACGACAAGCAAAACATCTCCTTGCTGGAGATCATAGCGCTCTAGCACAATGCGGGCGTAGTTTTGCAGGCGTTCGAGGTCAGTGCTTTTCGAGGCGCTGAGGTGCAGCATCAGGGCGGGGTCTAAGATGGCATTCACTTGTACCAAGCCGCCGGCGCGGAAGAAAACCTCCTCGGCGAGGATATGGCTATGGCCGGTGCCAAAGACGTGCAGAATATTCCCCGCCATCAGACGCTGCGCCGTCAGTTGGGCTGCCTTGTGCAGGTTTTCGGACTGACTCTGTTCAACTTGTTGGAGCGATTCGTGAACCCTCGCAAAATATTGAGCGATGATGGATTTCTCCATGGCTCTCCTTCCTACCCCCGCACTTCTGGTGGAATGGGAATGGCGTCTAAGACTGCCCAGCAACGTGAAAACTCGTACTTGCCGCGCTCGAAGATGTGACGGATGCCTTGCAGGGTGACGGGTTGGTCGCTATCCACGCGCACGGCATAGGGCTGATTGGGGAGCACATCTTGCCAATCCGAGATTAAGATCGAGAACAGGCGTTCGGCTGGAACTTCAAAGGTGTGCTGTACCTTCGCAATAGAGGCTTCGATGGGCTTGGAAGCCTGTGTGCCGACGTCCACATCCCCGCCAGGGATGAAAGTCACCGTGCAATGCGCAGTTTGTGGGTTGGGATTGAGCACCGAGAGCCATTCTCGCTCCTCCAAGGGAAAACGATCCGAGACTAAATAAACGCAATCGACATACATCCAAGTTTTCTCTGCTTCCCCCAAGGGTCCGGGGTGGTATAGATAAGTAGCCATGCTATTGGTGATGCGCTCTTCACCGATGCGATCGCCAGCCGTAGCTTGGACAACCACTGGTTGGGTGCTGCGCACGCGCACGCCAAAGCGCTTGCGCGGGTCGCAACCGGGTGGCAGGTTGATGGTGCCAAGATTGTCGGGCTCATCTGAGAAGTGCAATCGCCCTTGTCTTCCGGCTGCGAGGCGAAAGGTGAAGTCCTTGGACGGTTCATCCATGTAATAAAACGTGAGTGTTACTTCGGCATCTTGGGTTGGGTTGAGGTTGACAATCAGCATCCACTTGTCGTAGACGTTGATGCTGCGCGTTTTGCCCCCTTTTGCCCAATCTTCAAACTCATCGTATTGGGAGAAATATTCGGTGACAAACCATTCTCGGTACATGCTGAAGCTCCTTTGCGTTATTTTTCAAGGTTTTCGAGACGACAACGGTGCAAAATAGCAAATTTCAACCTTTCAATGCCCCGGCGGTGATCCCAGCAGCAATATATTTCTGCAAGAAGGTAAACAGGACAATGACCGGTAAAGTTAGGATGACTCCGCCAGCCAGCATCACCTCTTTTTGGGCAACGCCTCCCGAAGCCGAGCGCACGGTAAAGAAGCGATAGAGAGCCACGGAGGCGGTTTGGACTTCCAAATCTTTGCTGAGGAAAATGGTAAATAAGACATCATTCCAAACCAAGACAATACTGCTGAGCACAACTGCAACCAAAACGGGTGTGGAAAGCGGGAGTACAATGCGCCACAAAGCCCCCAACCGCGTGCAGCCATCGATCATGGCCTGTTCCTCGAGTTCGATCGGTAATCCAGAAAAGAAACTGCGCAGCAACAGCACCGAATAGGGGACAGTCAGCGCAGTGAAGCCGATGATCAATCCTAAACGAATGTTGTAAAGACCTAGCTTTAAGTAGATGATATACAGGGGTAGAAGCAAAAGGACAAAGGGCAGCATCTGGGTCAGCAGAAAAACCCCGGTCACGTTGCGCTTTCCGGGATAGTTCAGGCGGGTCAGGCTGTAGGCGGCTGGACAAGCGACAATTAGAGTCAATAAAGCGGTCACCAAGCCGTAACCAGCGGAATTGACCAATGGCCTCGCAAAAGTTTGAAAGGCCTTTTGATAGGCAACCAGTGTAAAGGTCTGCGGAATCCAGCGTGGCGGGGAAACATAGAGCTCCGAGACCGGGCGCACTGTTGAGGTTAAAAGCCACAGGAAAGGAACGACAATGAACAAGGTTAAGGCGATCAAGGCTGCATAAACCGGGGTTTGTTCCCGAAGCGTTCGTAGGAATCGCCGCGCGTTGCTCATTTTTCCTCCGCCTTGACCATTTGCAAATAGATTGCCCCAAAAATTAGGCTGATGAGCATCAAAACCATCCCAATCGCTGCGCCTTTGCCTAGGTCATAGTAGCGGAAGGAGACTTTATAGACTAAGGGGGCTAAGGTGGTCGAATCGATGCCCGGACCGCCTTCGGTGAGCAGAAAAATTGCCGTGAAGTCGTTCATCGACCAAATCAACCCGAGCACGATTAAGAGGTTAAGCACCGGGCGGATGCTAGGTAGGGTGATATACCAAATCTCTTTCCACGAGGTGCAACCATCGACGCGGGCGGCTTCGCGCATTTCTTTGGGGATGGCTTGTAGGGCAGCCAAAATCGCAACGTAGTTGTAGGGAAACCACATCCACATTGCCATCAACAAAATCGAGGGCCACAGCCAAAGTTTATCGGTGAGAAAGCCGACGTTTTCCGAGATGATTCCCACTTGGCGTAGGTAATAATTGAGCAAACCCCATTGGCGGTCGTAGATCCACCGCCAGGTGAGGGCGGTGGTGGCAATCGGCATCATCCACGGGATGAGCACCACCGACCGCCAAAACCACCGCCCGCGCAGCTCACGGTCCATCAGC
>JAOAHK010000350.1 GCA_026415275.1 Anaerolineales bacterium | reverse complement strand
TCTGGATACTGCCAACCAATAGAACGTGTAGGGTCAATTCCCCACTCCGCTAACTGTTCTGGGGTAACCCCATAATCTTCTAAAGCGACACCAATGCCCTCACCAGCCTCATTTTCCTCTATCCCCCAGAGCTGATATTTACCACTTTCCCCTGCCCCGCCAAATAAACCAGCCGAGACGGGCAAGGCATAGGTAAAAATCGTGGCGACCAGGGTCAATGCCATAGCAATCGGGTACGTACGCCTTGGGTTGACGATCTCTGCGCCAGCAGAACTTGGCAATTCCCAGCCCATATAATTCCACATGGCAATAAAAAGCCCAACGCTAAACGCACCCCAAATGGTTTCTCCGGCGGGTAAAAACGGCAAAGGAAACTCATAACCCTGTCGAACCCAGTTTAGAATGCCAAAAATGGACATAACGACCAAAGGGATCATCATCACCAAACCCAACCAGTCAGCAGTTAGTCCCGTTATGCGGGCACCGCGGATTTGAAGATAGACAATTGACCAAATCAAGATGAGAGCAAAAATCCAAGATAGCACCTTCCCCGAAATTGAAACATCCCCGATCGTTGTCCCTAAACGTAACGCCGGGATAAAGAATCCCATATAATAGGCAGCAAGAACGGGATAGATTGAGACATCCAACCACGAGGTCAATAGATTCATCCAGGCAACCATAAAGCCGGCAAAGGGTCCGAAAGCCTGTTTGACCCAATGATAGAATCCTCCCTCGGCAGGCATCAGCGAAGTCATCTCTCGCACCATCAACATGCTGGGAATACTGAAAAGAATGGGCGTAACGGCGAGCAAAATCAATGCCATCCCAGGGCCGGAATAGCCAATAATCCCCTCCGTACCAAAAGCACCCCCACATACGGTGAAGTACAATAGACCAAATAAGGGCAAAACGGTTAGCTCCCGCTTTAGCTTTTTTCTTTCTAGACGAATTTGTTGAGCTTTTTCGTTCAGCTCATTCATTCGACCCTCCTAACGAGATTCCTCAAGGGATCTTCCTTGGCATGAGATTTGATCAGATATAAATTTCTTTGACAATCTTCAGGTGCATAAAGGTTTCGCTTTCCCTCACCCCTTCAATTTGATAAAGCTTTTCGGTAAGAAAAGCGAACAATTCATCTCGATCGCGGCAGATCACTTCAGCAAAGAGATCAAACCGCCCACTGGTGATAATAAGATAATCGACTTCATCTAACTTTGCGATTTCCTCTGCCACTTTCAGGATTTTATTTCCTTCCACGCGGATACCAATCAAAGCCACAGCATGGTAGCCAATATTCAATGGATTGGTGATAGCCACGATCTGCAGATATCCTTTTTCAACCAAACGGTTATAGCGCAAACGGATCATGCCAGGCGATACACTCAACTCTTGAGCAATCTGGCTGAAGGGTGTGCGTCCATCCTGACGCAACCGTTGGATAATATACCAATCGATAGAATCGAGATGAAGATTTTCTGGGGATTCAGGAAGATTCACAAATCTATTATACAGTAAATTGTCATTAATATGTAGACAAAATTATATGATAATTAATTTTAAGGTGTATTTATTGCTTATATTGCATAAATTCAGAAATTAATTGCAAGATATCAAATAATATCACATGCCCCATTTCAAGCCCATCTCCCCAAAAAACCAATCAATCACTAGGGAGATGGATGAAACGCTGAATCTAATCTCCTTGTTCTCAGTTAAGTTACAATATCCCCATGCGATGGCGGAACTTACGTGCCTCTTGGCGAGACACCTTGCTCCTTTTGCGCGAATTTCGCTTCGCTCTGCTTCTCTTTGCGCTGATCACCATCGGTGCAGGAATGGTGTATTTTTCCATTGCGCGTTGGGTGGGAGAGCCACTCTCCAGCATTCAAGAAGCGATCTTTTGGGTGCTGGCGCTTACCTTTATGGAGATGCCTGGCGCTTTCCCCAAACACCCTGCCTTGCAGATGTTTAACTTTCTCATGCCCTTGATTGGCATCGGACTGCTGGCAACTGGTCTGCTGGATTTTGGAATTATGTTCTTCAACCGACGCGTCCGTCACAAGGAGTGGGAAATGGCTGTCGCTTCCACCTTCAATCGTCACATCGTTTTGGTAGGACTGGGACATCTTGGGTTTCGCGTGCTCAAACACCTACACCAAATGGGAGAGGAAGTGGTGGTGATTGAACTCGACCCCGATCGGGACCTAATCCCCTTGGTCAAGTCCATGAACATTCCGGTCATTCAAGGCGATGCCATTCGGCAAAACACGCTCGAGTCAGCCGGCATTCGGCGCGCCCACGCCATCGTACTTTGTGCGCAGAACGACTCCGCTAACTTACAGATCGCCGTCAAAGCTCGCAGCCTCAACCCCAATCTCCATGTCGTGATAAGAATTTTCGATGATGACTTCGCTCAGGCATTGGAAGAGCAGTTCGGTTATAAAGCGCTAAGTTCAAGCCAAATGTCTGCCCCGACCTTTGCGGCAGCAGCCATCGGCGCGGATGTAACGCGACCGTTGACAATTGAGGGCGAATCCTTTAGCTTGGGGCGGATTTTTATTCGGGAACAATCGGAGTTATGCCACAAGAGCGTCGCCGATATAGAACAAGCTTATGACCTAAGCGTGATTCTGATCAAGCGAGACAACTTTTCCGATACTCACCCGCCGGGAACGACATCCCTGAAGCCCAATGATCACCTTGTGGTATTTGGCAACCCAGAACACATTGGTCGTCTCGTTCACGAAAGTCATGGTTAAAGCAGTCATAGGAAAGAAGACATGAAACGCACTGCGCCTCTGAACACCACTTTCTCACCTTGGGAATCCTACCTCTTTCAAGGTTTGATCGCCCTCACAGGAGGGATAGGACTATTTATTTTGCTATTTCTGCTTGCGAGCATCTCGCTGAGTGTTTTCTATAACGGACGTATTTATCCTAATGTTCGCGTGGCAGGTTTGGATGTTTCGGGGATGACACTTGAACAAGCCAAACAAGCTGTCCAGCAGAACCTTCTCTATCCCGAGGCAGGCAAGATTATCTTGCAAGATGGAGAGAGAATTTGGGTGTTTCATCCCTCTGAATTCGGTTTCTTCCTAGATGCCCAAAAGTCAGCCGTTTCTGCCTATCTTGTGGGGCGAGATGGTCCGTTGTGGACGAGACTCTTCACACCCGTCGAGGTTTGGTTGTCGGGTGTTTCCTTATCTCCCCGCATGACCTATGACTGTCTCTTATACACATC
>JAOAHK010000349.1 GCA_026415275.1 Anaerolineales bacterium | reverse complement strand
AGGTTTTAAAGGCCTGCGTCCAACTCAGACCACTATTTGAGTCGTTTCCGCCGTTGGCACGCACGTAATAGCGTGTGGCTGCTGCCTGCGCATTCTGCCTTGGTGCAGCAAGGACGAGCGTAATCAGCAGAAAGAACATCATTGACAACCGCAGAAAATAGGAAAAAAGGGGATGGTGTTTCATTGTTCCTCCAAAAGTTTCCTAAGAAACGAACCTTTCAGAGTTATTTCATCCTCTCGAAAATTCTTTGAGCCATATCCATGATCCCCGATTCCGTCCCCATGAACAGAATTTCCTGCGGGTTGTAGCGGAAGATGAGCGTTTGATTTCCCTGACGGACATAGACCACTCGCTGTCCGCTGATTTGGGAGACCCAGGTGTAATTTTCATCTCCTAACCCATCGATGCTGGTAACCACGAGGTCGGATGGCTCATTCGAGAGTTCGGATTTGCGCGTTGCCTCCCAGATCGTCGGATCAGCGGAGAAGCCAGCTTGCAGGTCAAACAGGCTCTCCTGTGTCCCGCCTTTGGGGACGTACTTCCATGTGCAGGACGTTGCACCGGGGGCGGCATCCTCGTTCAGCGTGGACTCCGCCCCGAAAACTAGGTTTTGCCATTCATCGGGTGGGATAAGCTGATTGCAAGGGATGATCTCGTTTGGGCCAGATGGATTCTCTGCCGGCGTGCTCTCGGGCAGATCGGTTGGCACAGTAAGGGCGGGTGATTCGGTTTGCGCAGCGGGAGCAGGTGGCTCAGCGGCTTGCTGCGCAGAGAAGACGCCGCAAGCGAGAGTGCTCAAGAGCAGGACAAAGAAGACCAAATTCGTTCGAATATGAGAAAGATACATAGTTCCTCCTTTTTTCGCTGAATTAGCGGTTCATTAGTTGCTAGGATTATTTTTTACAAATTCAATCAGGTAACGGGCGAAGAGCATGGCTGCTGGGATGTTCTCGCGGTCGCCAATCGCCACCAGCGCAGCTTTATTCCCCACTCTCACCCATAACTGACGTGCATCCGGTCCGTAATTGAGAAACGCCGAATCGCCAACCGATGTGACGGTTTCAGCCTGTGTTGCGTTTGCCAAGGCAGCGTTGAACTGCCCTTCGCTGGCGAGGGTGATATAAGCAAAGTAGGCTGCGTCGCCATCGCTGCCGAAGTCATAAGCGCAGCCCTCGCCTAGCGCCGGGTCGCTGAAGGGCTGCGCAGGAGCGGCCAAGGCGCGCCCAAGTGTCTCTTCCAGCACCGCTTGGGGGATGATTTCGCAGACCCCAATCTGCCCATCGCCATCGACATCCTGCACAGGTGCGAGAGTGGGCATTCCGCCAGCGGCTGGAGCAGGCTGGGTCGCGCTCTCTGGCGCTGATATGCCCTGCACCCCTGAGGCGCGCAGGAAAAAGACAGAGGTCTCTTTTTGTTGTTCATCCCTTGCCGCAATAATCATCAGTGCGGTTGTCCCTGCGGCTTCTTCTTTCAGAAAACTGCATAACACACCCTTGTCGGTCATCGGCGCGCAGGCGGACTCGGCTTGCTTCCATCCGTAGGCTGCCATGCGTTCCTGCGTGTAAAAAGCCTGTACGTCTGCCGGGAGTTGCTCACTCAGGGTAAAGCCTGTCCATTCCCAATGACTGGCGCCGAATTGCTTCAGCATTCCATCCAGAATTGGGCTCGTTAGCACTTTTAGCCATTCTGGCATTCCGAATGATTGTGTGGCAGACATGCCTTCCATTGGTGGCACGTCACTCCACAAGGCGGCAACGGGGATCATGTTTTCTTCGCCGCCGTCGACGCGATTGAGAACGGTGTCGATCAACCCACAGGCGAGCGAAGATAAGACAAGCAAAACCAATAAGCTCATTTTTCGTCTTTTTGCGTTCATCGGTTTACCTACCAAAAAATTCAAATACCTGTAACTTTCCGAAGGAGTATCACGAACGTCCTTCGTTGTTCCAAGTTCCACGTGAGTAGTTTAAGTATAGAAAAAAGTGCTTACAAAAATGCTTATAGTGGCGCTTTGGCGAAGAAGAAATGGAGTGGATTTTGTATTTTTCTGTCCCTCCGAAGCCGATCTCCGAAGATGGACGGATCCCTCTTGGATGAGTTCTGCTTGCTCGAGCGCGCGGTCAAGGCAAAAGACTGCACCTGCAAACGGGCGAATCGACCATCAACGGTGCCAGTTTCCACCCATTGCTAAAAATCAGCTTCTGGCGGTTGGCTTGGCTGTAGGAAAGGGCGATGGAGGCGGGATCTTGACAATCAGACGCTCTTTAGGTAAAATAAAGAAAATGATAATCGTTTTCAATATAGAGGCTATCCATGAAATTTCGTTGCCCTTTTATCTCTGTTCTTCTCCTCATTTCTCTCTTAACAGCTTGTACTGTAGCAAACCCTACCCCGCAAACACATGCGCAGAAACTACGTGTGGTTGCTACAACTACGGTTGTGGGAGATGTGGTTGCTCATATTGCTGGGGATGCTGTTGATCTTTCGGTTTTGCTGCCGGCTGGCACGGACCCGCACTCGTTCACGCCGACCCCTCAAGATGTTGCCAAAGTCAGTCAAGCGGATATGGTTTTTGCCAACGGGGCTGGTTTAGAAGAATTTCTTGCTGCTCTGTTGGAAAGCGCTGGGGCAAAAGAAAAGATTTTTGAGGTCTCGGAGGGTATCCAATTGTTGGAGAGCGTTCCCCATGCGCATCAGGGTGAACAAGGCCATGAAGGAGGCGAGGCACACGAAGAGGAACATGGAGGTGAAGCAGAAAAGGCTCACGAGCACAGCAGGGGCGATCCTCATGTCTGGCTTGATCCCAACTTGGTTAAGGTCTGGGCACAAAATATTGCCCGCGTGTTGAGCGAACAGGATCCTCAGAATGCATCAACTTATCAAAAGAATGCCGAAGCTTATCTTGCCCAGCTCGAAGAACTAGATCGTTGGATTCGCCAAGAAGTTGAGAAAATTCCCGCCGAAAACCGTCTCTTAATCACCGACCACTTAATGTTTGGCTATTTTGCAACCCGCTATGGATTTACCCAAATTGGTGCAGTTTTGCCTAGTTTCTCCACCTTAGCGGAACCCTCAGCCCAAGAAATTGCCCAACTTGAAGATGCCATTCGCCAGCAGAAGGTGAAAGCAATCTTTGTGAGCAAAGCCATCAGTCCTAATCTTGCTCAGCGAATTGCGGAGGATACGGGGGTCAAATTGGTCTTTCTCTACACCCATTCGGTGGACCCGACCAGCCCTGCGGATACC
>JAOAHK010000348.1 GCA_026415275.1 Anaerolineales bacterium | reverse complement strand
CTGCGAAAGTCAATGGTGCCAGTGGCACTGCTGTAGATCAACGGCCGCCCGGGGTGAGCAAGTTGAAAGATCACGATTGCCGAGAGCGTTTCGGCGTTGGCAAGTGCTATATTGGAAAACAAGCTGGCAGGACCGGTAGTGCCATTGACCGGCATGGGCATGATCATCACCGGCAAGCCAGCCTCGCCCAACTCTAGATAGGCATCTAACATTTCGCCATCGTGGGTGAGGGGAGCCACCGGGCAATAAATCAATGAAAACCAGTTGTTTTCTCGCAGAGCCTGAGCCGAGCCTACCACGGCTTCCAATCCCTCAATCAGATAGGGCACCTGTTTGACGGTATGCAATTCATGCTGGGCGTGTTTGGAGGTGTATTGGATCATGGTGAAAAACTCGTGCAGTGGACGGGAATGGGCCGGCGCATCAGAAGCACACACGGGCGGCCAAGCCATAACCCCGAGATCGGCGTACTGAAAGACCCGCATGGCATCCGCAATATCGCGCGCGATTCCATAACGCCGTTCACCCGTGTAGAAATCCATCATAAACGAGCCAGTGCCATCCATGGCATAGCGCGATTGGAGGGAGGGCAAGGGGAAGTTATAGAGCGGGTTGCGTGCGCCGAGCACAAACGATTTTGGCGCAGTCTGCAGAGCTTGTTCCACCATTTCAATTGGTAAGTAAGCAATGCCGCGGTCTTCATCCACTTTGGCGCCGTTGGCTCTCAAGAGTGGCAAGGCTCTCTCGCCATGGAAGCGCACGCCTACCTCGGCGAGAATGCGCAAGCTTTGTTGGTGAATCCGTTGTTGTTCTTCTATGTTTAGGATTTGGGTGGAAAGGCGCATGTCTTATTCCTTAGGGATCGTTTTTGCTAATTTTACTGCTCGCTTCCCTGCTCGAAAAGACACTCCGAGGTGGATTCACTCCGTTTTTATTCAATCTTAACGATAAATAACGAGATCAGTACTTGAAAATCGGAATATTTTTGTATAAAATCTCATTTACCATTAGATTACGCAAGATGGACAGACGCCACCCACCCCCTACCTTGCCTTCAGCCGATATAGCATCCTTCAAGGCAAAGATAGACGATCGCAAACGGCTTTTCTACCTTCTCGCCTCCATCATTGCCCTCCCTTCGATCTTGTTTGTGTGGTTCTTCTATGGTGACAACAATCTATTTATTCGATATGCGTACCCTATCCTCATTGCGGAAGCAGGGCTTTGGATTATTGCGCTGCTTTATCGGCGGATACCACTGCTCTGGATTGAATTTTTTGTACTATTCACCATCGGGCTTTTCTACTTGGCTAAATATGTTTACCATCTCTTTTTCGATAACCCCACCTTCGTTTGGCGTGAAATTGAAGCCAATTCGGGTGCTGTCATTATCTTGTTTATCCTTGCCTATACTATACTTCACCATCAAGTTGCCTTTCGTTTCACGATTCTCTATACAACCACAACGCTGGCATTCGGACTCTATCGATTTTCCTCGAATCAAACCGAACTCTTGATTGATTTTATCCGCTTGGAAACCCGTCTGATTGTGATTGCCTTGTTAACCTATGTCCTTGCCAAAGTTAAGGACGATCTACTCGCTGCTCAACAACAAGCCAACTATTGGGAGTGGCAAGCCAACATCGATCATCTCACCCAACTGCCTAACCGGCGCATGATCTCAACCCGGATCGAACAAGTGCTTAAGACCAACAGCGCTTTTGCGCTTTTTCTCATCGACCTCGACGATTTCAAATGTTTCAACGACACGTATGGACATGATGTCGGTGACCTGCTGCTTAGCCAGGTAGCTTTTACTCTGAAGACCAGCCTACGCGCTGGCGATATGGTTGCGCGATGGGGTGGGGAGGAGTTTCTGGTGCTGGTAAACGAAGCAACGAAAGAACAAGCCATCCATCTCGCCGAACGCTTGCGCAGCGAAGTGGAAAAGCTCGACTTCGACAATAACCGCATCTCTATTTCAATTGGCTGCACGCTTTCCAGACCGCGTGACGATCTTTTTAGTTTGCTCAAGCGCGCAGATACCGCGCTATATGCTGCTAAAACGCAAGGACGCAATCGGGTGTGTTGGCAATAATCCGAGAGAACTTGGGGAAATATGCTCCTAAATCCCGAACATTGAGCAAAACACCAACAAAACTCAGCGCAATTAAGCTGCTATTGGGGTAAAATCTCAACCATGAACACGGCTTCTCCCTATCAATGGTCTTGGCGCGAAGATTTTTTCATTCTTGCCCACCGCTGGTATCTCTGGCTTATTCTCTTTTTAGTAGGCTGTTGCTTTGGATGGATAGCTGCCAAACTCATGCCCGCTCCCTACCGCGCAGAAGTCGATTTGGGTGTGTTTTATCAGTCGGATGCCGTCTTCCGCAATGTAGACGACTACAAGAATTGGGAGATGGGACAGTTACAGGCTCTGATCCTTTCTGACCAGCTCCTAAACATCGTCCACCAACGGCTGAGCGAGAATGACCCTTTTTGGCAAACGCAATCCCCTGCCGACCTACGCCGACGTTTGCACGTCTATTGGCGCAACGCCGGCGTGTGGCATTTGGTCGCTGAAGACCGCCATCCGCAGCGCGCTGTTCAATTGGTTCGGGTATGGAAAGCGGTCATCCTTGAGGAAATGGCACGCATTGCTGAATTGACCCATCAATTGAAGCAAATTCATGCGGAACTCTTAGCTCTGGGCCAAGCAAAAGTCACTGCACAACAGCGGCTGGTTGAACTGCAAGCCATGTCGGCTATCCTGCAAAACTGGCAACCCTGGAACGACCCCAACCTCGCCCATCAGCCTGTGCCGCCCTTGCAGCGCTGGCGATTGCTGGAGTTAGCCCTGCGTTTGGATGAACATCGTCAAGGGGAAACCGCCTTAGCCACATTGTTGCCGGGTCAAGATACAGCGGCGAAAGACTATCAACACTGGGTTGAACAGGCGCTGGTGACGATTGAGACCCAAGCGCAACTTTTACAAGACCAACTCCCATTTCTCGAACAGCGCTTAAACGAGACGACCACAAAATATAATGAGGTAGCTGCGGCCTCGTGGTACCTCTCGGTTTATCTTGGCGTGGATGAACTGAATACGGAGGTCAAACCACCGCGCGCGGTGCGAACCGAGGCTTTGGCTGCCCTGATTGGTGGACTTTCCACTCTGCTGGCAGGGCTACCGATCGGATTGGCTTATCTCCAATGGCGCAAGGAAAAGATCTGTCTCTTATACACATC
>JAOAHK010000347.1 GCA_026415275.1 Anaerolineales bacterium | reverse complement strand
GTCATACCCAGCTCCAGTGGTTCCCCCGCTCATGTGGGTCGTGATCAGCTTGCGCCAAATCAACATCGTTCCAGTTGGAGTTGACGAATGACCTAAAAAGTTCCCCTTTGCATCAAACTTTTTACCCGCCGCCACGCGGCAAAAATATACCTCTCTCTTGCCTTCATAGCATGATAAGGTTTGAACCTTTTCCTCAACGTTGATGACAACAAGTTTATCTTCAGCTTCTGGGTTGATCGGAGCTACATCCTGTTGGGTTAGAGGTCGAAATGCCTCCGCTTTTGCCCAAAAAACATCTCCATAGCCATATTTCTCATTAATTCGGTACCAAACTTGTCCTTGTTCGTCTTTTTTTATCTGGTCAACCCACAAAATTTGGCTGTAATACATTCGAATCGGGAATTGATTTTCAACCCGATACTTAAATCCAGGGCTGATAGGCCCTCGCTCCAAACGTACTTCCACCCAAGGTACCGTAACCTCCACCCACATGCCGGGACCGAGGCTCGTCTGAGGCAATACTTCTACAGGTCGATTCTCTCGATTTTGACAAGGCTGCAATTCCGAAGCCCAGATATAACCTTCGGGCGTTTCTACAAATCGCTGACGATAGCGATAAGGGTTCGAGCCCACAACCTCTCGCAACCAAACAACTACAGCGTCATCATAAAGAACTCCGACAGTTGCCGAGTTGACATCTGGTTTGGCTTTGATTTCAACTTTTGCAAATGCTCTGCCTAACCTTTCAGCTTGGGGAAAAGGGCTATTTTCTATGAGCTTGACTCTTTTCCCAAATACAAATCCCACCAGCCCGTAGCCACCCAGCTTTAGAAACTCACGCCGCGCAATCCTTTCCATAAAACAAATCCAACCAAAATACCAACGAATAACAGTTATTTAGGAGAAGTCATCTTAGTCACTGTATCGAAATGCGCTTCAAAAGATAACCCGTTTCTACGATTTGGTCAATCCTTATTCAAATTGATTTTCTTTTCAATCGGAGACTGTTTGTAACGACAAAAACACTGCTTAAGGCCATCGCCCCTGCGGCTAGAATCGGGCTTAGAAGCCCTATCGCCGCCGCAGGAATAAGAAGCACATTATAGATGAAAGCCCAAAAAAGATTTTGCTTAATTGTCGCAAGTGTCAAGCGCGAGAGTCGAATCGACCGAACAACCCCCATGAGATCGTTGCCCATTAAGACTATTGGTGCAGAGGCAATTGCGACATCGGTTCCACTGCCAATAGCAATTCCCAAATCCGCTTGGGCAAGGGCCGGCGCATCATTAATTCCATCCCCTACCATTGCCACCTTCTTGCCTTTCTCTTGAAGCTTTCTCACCTGCAAAGCTTTTTCGTTGGGCAGAACTTCAGCAAGTACCTCATCAATGCCGAGTTTTCTCCCGATTGCAGTTGCTACGCGTTGATGATCTCCGGTGATCATACCGACGGCTAATCCCATATTCTTTATCTCACGTACAACCGCTACAGCCTCATCCTTAAGAGTGTCCGCTACAGCGATGAATCCAGCTAACGATCTATCAATGACAGCATAAACAATCGTTTTTGCCTCATTTTGATATTGTTCGATCTGTGCCCGATAATTTTCTAAGTCACATCCTTGTTGCGCGACAAACCGCTCATTCCCAACGACAACGAATTGTCCTTCTACTTCTCCGGCAACACCATTTCCAGCAAAGGCTTCAAAACGAGTTGGCTCACCGAATGGGATTTCTCGTCGAGTAGCCTCAGCCACAATGGCTTCTCCTAGGGGATGTTCACTGACTTTCTCCAATGAGGCAACGATCGAGAGGAATTCATTTTCGCCACCTTGAAAGTTGAGCAGAACGATATCCGTTACCTGCGGTTGACCTTTTGTTAGCGTGCCCGTTTTATCAAAGATAACTTCCGTGATCTTACCAGCTCGCTCTAACGCTTCACCGCTCTTTATCAAAACGCCAATTTCAGCACCTTTTCCACTCCCAACCATAACGGCTGTCGGTGTAGCTAGACCCATAGCACAAGGGCAAGCAATGACCAACACTGCCACAGCATGGATAATTGCGCTTTCAAGAAAGTCCCGCCCAGTCATAAACATCCGAGGAGCAATCCAATACCAAAAGCCAAAGGTCAAGAGAGCAATCAGGACGACAATCGGAACAAAGATTGCCGAAACCCGATCCGCAAGCCTTTGAATTGGCGCTTTGCTCCCCTGCGCCTCTTCAACCATGCGAATAATCTGTGCTAGTGCCGTATCCTTACCGACCTTTGAGGCTTGTATCTTCAAGTACCCCATTTTGTTTAAGGTGGCACCATACACTGAACTGCCCACCTGCTTTTCAACTGCAATCGACTCCCCCGTTAACATCGACTCGTCTACCGAGGAATAGCCATCCAGGACAATTCCGTCCACAGGGATTTTTTCACCTGGCCTAACCAGCAAGACATCTCCTACCTGTACAGCCTGAACTGGAACTTCTATCTCCTGTCCATCTTTCAGAAGGCGCGCTGTTCTTGGCTTTAAGGCAATCAGTTTTCGGATTGCTTCTCCTGTTTGCCCCTTCGCCCTAGCTTCTAAGTACTTACCCACCTTAATCAAAGTGATAATCATAGCAGAAGTCTCGAAATAGACATGTCCATCAAATAAGCCTAAGGCGATCAACACACTATAGAAATACGCTGCGGAAGAACCTAAACTGATCAAAACATCCATATTCGCAGCGCCATTGCGGAACGATTTATATGCCCCAATGTAATAATGCCATCCAACATAGAACTGAACGGGGGTTGCCAAGAACCACATCAAGAAATTTGCCCAATTAGCATGAGCGATGGAATGGGATAGCAGATTAAAATCGCGCGCCATCGAAAAGATAAACAAAGGCAAGGTAAAAATCAAGCCTACTCTTAATAAATTCAATTGATGACGCGCCTCGCGTTCATGGGCAATACGTTCTAAATCCTCTTCATCCCCCTTAAGCTCAATCAAAGAAAAACCCAAATCCGAAATAGCTTTCCGGATCTCTGAGACTCCAACCAGAGTAGGGATGAATTCTACTTCTAGATGGCCATTGACGAAATTGAGGTGCACCCGTTGAACGCCTTCCAAAGATTGAATTTTCTGCTCCAACCGATTCAGGCGAACCTGGTCATCAACCTCTTTAAGGTTAAACGCTAATCGTCCTATAGCAACACCATAGCCCGCTTTTTGAACTCGTTGGAGTAAATCCCCCAATCCAGTAAGCTGAGGAT
>JAOAHK010000346.1 GCA_026415275.1 Anaerolineales bacterium | reverse complement strand
CTTCTATACCTGTGTAGTAAGATGCACAAACCTCATTTTCAGGAAGTCAAGATGGCAAAGAAATCTACCCCTCGCAAAACTTCAACATCCAAGGCAATGACCCAAAAGCCCTCTAGTTCGTCCACTCCTTCCCTGCTCACTTGGGTGATTCTGGGCGCAGTGGCGGTCTTGGTCATTTATGGCGTCTATCAGCAAATCGCCTTCGCCAATCGGCAGGGCACGCGAGTACCCGAAATCAATGTTCAGCAAGCCTATGAGAAATATCAACAAGGTGCATTTATCTTGGACGTTCGTCAACCCGAAGAATGGAATGAGGGGCATATTCCCAATACCACCTTGATCCCCCTCGATCAATTGGCGCAGAGAGTGAATGAAGTGCCACGTGACCGCGAAATTGTGGTGGTTTGCCGCTCGGGTAACCGCAGCCGCGAAGGCACGCGCATCTTATTGGAGAATGGCTTCAAGCAAGTCAGTTCGATGGCGGGCGGCGTGACCGATTGGGCGGCAAAGGGTTTTCCACTGGTGAAAGGACCTTAAGGGATGAAAAAGCGCTTTGAAGGCTGTTTGCTTGGTTTAGCCTGCGGTGATGCCCTTGGGGCAAGCGTTGAATTTAAACCGCCGGGCAGTTTTGCCCCCATCACGGATATGGTCGGTGGAGGTCCGTTCAATCTCAAACCGGGGCAATATACGGACGATACGGCAATGGCTTTGTGTTTGGCGGATAGCTTGGTGAGCTGTCGGGGTTTTAATGCGCGGGACCAGATGGAACGCTATTGCCGCTGGCGGGATGAAGGCTTGTGGAGCAGCACAGGGGTGTGCTTCGACATCGGGTACACCACAGCCGCTGCCTTACGGCGCTTTGAACAAAGTGGGGATCCATACTCCGGCTCGACCGATCCGTTGACTTCTGGCAATGGTTCGCTGATGCGTCTGGCGCCGATCCCCATGTTTTATGTCGAGGACCTTCAAAAGGTGGTTTTCTATGCCGCCGAGAGTTCGCGCACCACGCATGCCTCGCGCGAAGCAGTAGATGCCTGCCGTCTCTTCGCCGTAATGATCGCTCTGGCGTTGCGCGGTGAAGCCAAACATGTCATTCTCTTTGAAACCTATGAACGCTACTTTAGAGACGAGGATTTAGCCCCCGCAATTGCCGAGATTGCCCGGGGTTGCTATCGCTATAAGAAAGAAGCGGATATTACTGCCAGTGGCTATGTGGTCAATACCCTCCTAGCTGCTCTGTGGAGCTTCTGGCAAGCCGAAAATTTCCGTCAAGCCATTTTGCTGGCTGCCAATTTGGGACACGACTCGGATACCACTGCCGGGGTGTGTGGACAAATCGCCGGTGCATATTATGGGGTGGAGAAAATTCCGCGCAGTTGGCTGAGCTGTTTGGCACGCGCAGAAGAAATCCGTCAGTTGGCAAATCGGCTCTACGAGCTGCGCTGGCGCCCATCTTAGCAGTGATGATTTGTCATAACTGTTTGTGACATTTGTCACTTAACGGTCAAGGGGGAGTTGGCTATGATTGAATTAAACTTATTCGGATAAGCGCATATTATGATTTTTTGATAATTATGGATGCCCTGAGTCCTTCCCTCTCCCAAGAAGTCAACCAATTGCACGCCGACATCTGCTCGGCGCTCGCCGATCCGACTCGTATCCTCTTGCTCTATACTCTCTCTGAGGGTCCGCGCACAGTGAACGAATTGACCGTGGAATTCGGTGCGCCACAACCGACTATCTCGCGCCATCTCAAGACCTTGCGGGAGCGCGGTTTGGTCATCGCCACGCGCAAAGGACAAATGGTGGAATATTCCCTAGCGGATAAAAGGTTAATCCAAGCTTTGGATTTATTAAGAGCGGTCCTCCGCGATGGCGTTTTGCGCCGTGCCATCGTCGTGCAGGAAGTTGACTAAACCAAGCAAGCGTACAAAAGGAGATCCAATGAGAAACTTTCGCTATATTTGGCTGATCGGACTCGCCGTGACGCTCGCGGTGATCATCATCCCCTTGGCGATTTTCTGGCCGCAGGCAGAAGCTTCCGTTGATGACCCGCGCGCTTTTCTCCCTAAACACAAACCCCACACTCCACACACCAACATCATTCAAGGACCCTTCAACACCCCCCAAGAAGTCACAAGGGCGTGTTTGAATTGTCACCCCGAAGCCGCCAAGGAGGTTATGCAAACCGTTCATTGGACCTGGGAGAGTAAGCCGGTAAAGGTTCCAGGACATGATAATGTTGTCATGGGTATCGGCAAGAAAAATCTGATCAACAACTTCTGCATCGGCATTCAGGGTAATTGGAACAAGTGCACTTCCTGCCATGCTGGCTATGGTTGGGCAGATAACAGTTTTGACTTTAACAACCCTGAGAATGTCGATTGTCTTGCCTGCCATGCGGATCCTGGGACTTATGCCAAAGGCAATTATGGTCTGCCGGCCGAAAGCGTCGATTTGGTCGCTGCAGCGCGCAGCGTGCGTAATCCGACCCGTGAGAATTGCGGTGCCTGTCACTTCGATGGTGGCGGTGGCAACGGCGTCAAACACGGCGACTTGGACGAAAGCTTGTACTTCCCCTCCGAGAACCTCGATATCCACATGGGGCGGGAGGACTTCCAATGCACCGATTGTCACCGCACCGAAAAGCATCAGATTCGAGGACGCATGATCTCGGTCAGTGTAGAAGGCAGCAATCAAGTGCAATGCACCGACTGTCACAGCGAACGCTTGCACGCTGACGAGCGCATCAACACGCACGTCAAGACTGTGGCTTGCCAAACTTGCCATGTCCCCGCTTTTGCCTTGAAGAACCCCACCAAGACCTTTTGGGATTGGTCTACCGCAGGACAAGACCGCCCTGATGATCACTACACCTACCTGAAGATCAAAGGCAGTTTCATTTACGAGAAGAATGTTTTACCCACCTATCTGTGGTTTAACGAGAGCGTTTCCTATCGCTATCTCCTAGGCGACAAGATCGACCCGACTAAACCGACCCTCCTGAACCCCCCGGCGGGTGACATCAACGACCCCACAGCGAAGATCTTCCCCTTCAAGATTCACGTCGCCCGTCAGCCATACGACAAGGTGTACAACTATCTCTTGCAACCTTTGACCGCTGGCGAAGGGGGCTTCTGGACGACCTTCGACTGGGAAAGCGCCTTGCGCAAAGGTGCAGAATTTACCGGTCTGCCTTTTAGCGGTGAGTATGACTTTGCTGAAACTTGGATGTACTGGCCGATCACCCACATGGTGCAGAGC
>JAOAHK010000345.1 GCA_026415275.1 Anaerolineales bacterium | reverse complement strand
TTAGATGGACAGGGTGAGTCTGGCAAGCAAACTCGAAAATCAGAAATCATACTTTGCAAAACTGATCACTCACGAGTGGTGGCGGGAAAAGCCAAGTCTCAGCCGAGTTTATGGAGCAGATGGCTATACAAAATCCGTTCAGGATACTGAATACCATCTCTCCTATTTAGCCCAAGCGATTGCGGTTGAGAATCACCAGATTTTCGTCCACTATATCGAATGGTTAAAAGTTTTATTCAGAAGCTTGAACCTCCCTTTAGATTTGTTAGAAGAGAGCCTTGAACAGATGAGAGATTTTCTACTATATTACTTCAAAATGGAAGGTGCTCATCTGATTGGGGAGTACCTCGAGTTAGGCATCAAGCAAATGGAGTCCCCTGTAGAGGAATTATCGAGTCATCTAGACCCCGAAAAGTCTTTGGGGAATCTTGCTCACCAATATTTCGATGCTCTTTTACGCAGCGATCGGATAACGGCTCTGCAACTTATTCGAGAGGCTGTAGCTCAAGGAATTTCTATTCAAGATATATATCTACAAGTATTTGAACCCTGCCTACACGAGGTTGGCCGACTTTGGCAAACACAGCAAATTAGTATTGCTCAGGAGCACTATTTCACCGCTTCAACCCAATTCATCATGGCGCAACTTTATCCTCTTATTTTTCAATCTCCGCGCAACGGGCGGCGCATGGTTGCGGCCTGTGCAGGAAATGAACTCCACGAAATTGGACTGCGCATGGTTGTCGATTTCTTTGAAATGGAGGGCTGGGATACCTACTATCTTGGCGCGAACACACCGCCTTCAACTCTTGTCGATTACCTTAAATCAACCCAAGCAGACCTTCTCGCCATCTCAACCACGATTCCGATCCACATCCGAGATGTAGAAGAGTTAATCCGTCTTGTGCGAAAATCTAAAGTGGATTCTAAACTTAAGATCCTCACGGGGGGATACCCCTTTAATTTATATCCCGATCTGTGGCAAAAGGTTGGCGCTGATGGAACAGCTCCGAATGCTGAACAAGCTGTCATGGTTGCTCACTCGCTACTTAACATGAATTGAGCTGTTATTTCCTCCTTTTCAAACAGTTCCCTTCCGTGACAATAAAGGGATGATTTGAGATGAAAATGTCCCGGCTTGAAGCGGGAACGCGTGTTGTTTTGGATTACTTTGCGGCCTTCAATCGCCAAGATATATCCCAAATGATGGCTTGTCTGAATGATGATTGTACACTTGAGGCTGCTGCCCCTGCTCCGCAAGGTGCTGTCTATCATGGCAAACAAGCGATTGCCCAGTATTGGCAAGATTTTTTTGCTCTAAAAAAAGAACCTCATCTTGAGATTGAGGAGATTTTCGGTTTGGGTAATCGGTGTGTGGTCTGTTGGCGACTTCAGTGGTTGGATAAACAAGGACAACCAAAGACCCTGCGTGGGGCAGAGGTCTTCAAGATCAGAGAAGGTTTGATTTGTGAACAATTCTCTTATACGAAGAGCTGTATAGATTTTTGAGTTTTTATTTTCGACTGTGGTTGTTTTGGATAAACTTGAAATATCATTTGTACAGGATGAACTTTTTATTTTTAAGCGTTGAGTTAAAATGATCGAGGTTCTCAAACAAAAAGCCCGTGATCTTAAACGCGAAGCTTATGCCCTCTATTTTGCCTACCGCGACCCCCGTTGTCCGTGGTACGCAAAAGTTTTCACTGCGTTGGTCGTTGCCCATACTTTTAGCCCCATTGATCTCGTCCCCGACTTTATCCCTCTTCTGGGTTATTTGGATGACCTCGTGATCACTCCCTTGGGGATTTATCTCGCTCTAAAGATGATTCCTCCCTCCCTCATGACAGAGGCACGGCAACAAGCCATCTCTCTCGAACAAGAGGGCAAACTAACTAGCCAAGCAGGCTTTTGGGTGGTGGTTGCGATTTGGTTGGTTGTGTTCTCGGTGTGCGTGTTCTTACTCTACCGTATGGCTATAGGGAGAGGTCATTGAGATCCGCATGAGAAGTAAAATTTCTCGGCCTCTCCGTCAACCATCCTGGATGTTGACCGCGCGTTTGCTGCGCCGTTTCTTTCGCCGCCTGCGTCAGCAGGCGCGCTATGCTCGTCTTTCCCTCCAGGGGACTCCGATCTTGTTTGCTAACTCTTTTCCCAAGAGTGGGACGCATTTGCTGACCCAAGTTCTTCAGGCTTTTCAAAAAATCGGCCCAGCAGTCGATAGCGGCTTGCCCGCGGTAGTCATGTATGAGGGAGATGTAGGTCGCTTGCGTTCGGATGAGGAAATTATCACTGAGTTAAAGCGGTTTCTACCAGGTGACATTGGTTATGGACATATTCATCACACTTCTTCGCCAGCTAAAATTCTCTCCTCTCCTCCTTTCGTAACCTACTTTATCCTTCGCGACCCGCGTGATGTAGCCGTCTCGCATGTTTATTATGTCACCCAGATGGAGCCGCGTCATGCTCATCACCACTATTTTGCGAACGAACTATCTACTTTTGAAGAACGTCTGGCGGCGACGATTAGCGGTGCTTCACATGCGAATCCTCCTTTACCCGGTCTTGCCGACCGTCTAGCTCCTTATTTGGGTTGGTTAGATGAGCCGAATGTGCTAACCTTGCGGTATGAAGATCTTCTGTTAGATCGCAAATCTGCACTTAGACAAATCCTAGAGCATGCGTTGAGATGGGGATTCCCTCTGTCAAAATCTCTAGAGGATGCTATTCATATTCTGGAAAGCTCCATCCGACCTCAGCACTCACCGACTTTTCGCAAAGGGGAGGTTGGAGGCTGGCGCCGAGCGTTTACCCCTTCTCATAAACTGTTGTTTAAGGAACATTGTAGGGGTATCCTCGAAGTGTTGGGATATGAGCGGGACGAAACCTGGTAAAAGAGCCTTGGACGATTTTTGCAGGGGCTTGATTACACAAAGATTTCCTCATAGAAAGTGAGAGACCAATGGACAATACTTTTCCAATTGTGTTTGCCTTGTTGTGTGGGGGGCTGTTCTTCTTGGTCTTTGGGGTGCTCGGTGTTTGGTTGATCATCACCAGCCGCAAACAGCGCCAAAAAGTGGAGGCAAGTCAAAACTGGCCTACAACAATTGCCCAAATCACCCTTGCTGAGGTGCGCCAGAGAAGCGAATACGATAGTGATGGCGACATTCGCCGCTATTATTACCCCCATGTGGAATATACCTATCAGGTGTCGGGGATCGCTTACCAAGGGGATAAGCTTACCTTTGGTGCGCAAAGAGGGTATTCATCGC
>JAOAHK010000344.1 GCA_026415275.1 Anaerolineales bacterium | reverse complement strand
CCTATGCTATGACGGAACAAACGAAGGAGGCTGAACCAATTGCCCAAGCAATTAGTTCTGATCGTAACTTAAAAGCTTTTTTATGTAACCAATGGAAACAAACACTGTCAAGAAATTCCAAAGAGGATCCGTTGTTGCTGCGGAAATACCTTTGCAGTGAGTAAATTGAAGGCGCTGTCTAGTGAAAAAACTTGCTGTCATTCAAGCCCGGCGCAGTTCTAGGCGCTTGCCCGATAAAGTGTTATTGGACATCGGCGGCAAAGCTATGTTACAACGGGTGGCGGAGCGAACTCGGCAGGCTAAGCGGCTGGATGAGGTGATTGTCGCCACAACATTATCTCCCGAAGACGATGCTATTGTTGAGCTTTGCCAAGCGATTGATGTGCTAGTCGTTCGGGGCAGCGTCTTCGATGTGCTGGATCGATTTTATCGGGCTGTGCAAGAATTCCAAGCGGATGTGGTTGTGCGCATTACGGCGGATTGCCCCTTGATCGATCCAGAAGTAATCGATCAGGTGATTGGGGCGTTTTTGGAGTGGGGGAGACCCTCACCCCTAACCCCTCCCTCTCTTGGAGAGGGGGAACTGCCCTCACCCCCAATTCCTCTTCCCCAAAGAGAGGGGGAATTGTCTTCACCTCTGACCCCTCGGGGAGAGAGAAATAGGNTAGGGTGGGATTTTGCTG
Source organism: Anaerolineales bacterium (assembly GCA_026415275.1). Classification (GTDB taxonomy): domain Bacteria; phylum Chloroflexota; class Anaerolineae; order Anaerolineales; family UBA4823; genus NAK19. The sequence goes on along the minus strand of JAOAHK010000344.1, from coordinate 2,590 downwards.
CCAATCGCCTACCCCCGCCGTGGAAGCGTACCTATCCGATTGGCTTGGATGTCGAAGTTTGCACTTTCCAAGCGTTGGAACGGGCTTGGCGGGAGGCAACTCAACCCTATCACCGTGAGCATGTGATGCCCTACATCTACGAGGAAGAACGCTCAGTGCATGTCTCTACGCTCCAAAGCCCCCCTCTTATCCCTGAAGTGCCATCTGGTTTCTTTCGTGTCCTGCAAGTCGATCATGATCCTGACTATGGTTTCTACCGCTGGACGGTGGATACCCCAGAAGACCTACAACTTGTCCGACAAATCTACGCTCATTTTGGCAATCGAGACCTCTTCTCCTGGCTTGAGGTACTTGACCTAGTCAAGCGATACCCCGAACTTGCCCAAATTAATGCTGCTGTTCCCCACAAAGCAGTGCATGAGGTGGATGAGAGGCTCATTCCAGAAAACTCAAAATGCATCGAAAACAGACAACCAATGAAGGACGAATAAACAGATGTGGGCGATTGGTTATCTGCGTTCAGCATTCAGACTATTTCCTCCCTGTGTAACTACAAACTGAAGGCAGATAACGGGTAGCTGTCCTCCTTATACTAATCGCTGATAGCTGACGACTAACCACTTTACTTAAAAACTCATAGCTTGAAACTTTGTCATGCCCAAATTAATCACGTTATTCTCGGCTCCAAAACCCTTTACCAATCCTCATATCAATCTCATCCAACGTAACGCTATCCAATCCTGGCTACACCTAGGTGAAGAGGTGGAAGTATTTCTGATTGGAGAAGAAAACGGACTCGCCGAAGTTGCCCGCGAATACAATCTTGTCCACTTGCCTGAGGTAAAGCGCAATGACAAGGGAACACCGTTGGTCAATTCGATATTTGAGCTCGCTCGTGCGGCATCCCAATCCCCGTTGATGGCTTATGTAAACGCAGATATTCTTCTTCTACCTGATTTTGTGCAAGCTGCGCAGTGCATCTTGGCACAGCGCAATCGCTTTCTGGCAATCAGTCAGCGCTGGGATTTAGATGTGAAGACGATGTTGGATTTTTCTAATGGCTGGGACCAACGCTTAATCGAAGATGTTCGCCAACGTGGACGCTTACATCCACCGGCTGGAAGCGACATATTTTTGTTTCCTCGTTCGGAATTCATGGAGATACCCGATTTTGCTATCGGTCGCGCTGGCTGGGATAACTGGATGATCTTCCATGCTTGTCGGCAAGGCATCACAGTGGTCGATGCCACACCGTCCATGACAGTAATCCATCAAGATCACGATTACAGCCACTTGCCCGGAGGCAAGCCCCATTATGATCTCGAAGAATCGGAATGCAACTTGAATCTAGCCGGTGGGATGCGCTCAATGTATTATATTCTCGATAGTCACGTTCAACTTAAAAATGGTCGCCTGAGACGCCCGCCGCTAACAACTCTGCGCTTACTGCGCAAGCTAGAGCTTCGGCTGATGCCCCCGGAAGAGGAACGGCATGGTTGGCGCTGGTGGATTGCGCGCCGTTTTCGGCGTGCCCGGCGTTTCCGCATGGGATGAAGTGGATATGCGTGTTGGACAAAACCCGGCAAAGTTTGTTAACGAGGTCGCTCAACCAGCGAAGATCACGGTTGCAGTGATCACCTACATTCCCTTTCTTGGGGGGTACTATGCCGAAAGCCTCGATGTCCTAAAGGTATGTCTGGGTAGCATTTGGCAGAACTCGGATTTACCGTATGATTTGCTCATTTTCGATAATGCCAGTTGCCCAGAGGTGCGCCAGTATTTGCAGAAGGTTCACGAACAAGGCAAAATTCAATATCTCTGGTTGTCCGATAAAAACATTGGCAAAGCCGGGGCATGGAACATCATTTTTGGGGGAGCACCAGGAGAAATCATTGCCTATGCCGATAGCGACATTTATTTCTACCCCGGTTGGCTTTCGGCACTTGTTCGAGTTTTGGATGTCTTTCCTAATGTGGGAATGGTTACCGGGATGCCTTTGTGGAGTCCACTTGAATATGCTGACAACACGGTTCGCTGGGCAAATGAGCATCCTGAAGTTGAGCTGCGAGAAGGGCGTTTTCTCTCTTGGGAAGATTATTGGCAGCATTCCCGCAGCTTAGGGAAAACCGAAGCTGAAGCCCGTCGGCACTTTGAGTCTCGCCAAGACACTTGTTTGCTTATTCGAGACGAGCGCTTTTTTGTCGGAGCAGGACATTTTCAATTTGTAGCAAGAAAACAGATTTTACAACAGGTGCTTCCTTTGCCTTCGGATCGGCCGATGGGTCAGGTGCGTGCGTTGGACATTTCTTTGAACGACAAAGGCTACTTACGGCTTTCCACACAACAATGGTGGGTAAGACATTTAGGGAACACCCTGCGAGATTTTAATCTTATGCACTCAACAAATGCCCTCCCGAAGAAGGAAAAGTGGATGACGCTCCCTAGGATCAAGATACTTCCCAGTAAGTTGCTACGCCAATTTTTGGTTTGGCTCAATCATAAAACATTCAAGCTACTGTATAAATAAGAATTATCATGAGGAAAATGGATGAAAGAAAAGAAAACAATTTTTATCAGCGCTGATCATGGT
>JAOAHK010000343.1 GCA_026415275.1 Anaerolineales bacterium | reverse complement strand
GACTTCACCCTCTTCGAGGGTCCAGATTTCTTTTGCGGTTTGGGTAGCCATAGGACAACTTCTTCAAAATAAAAGATTTGGATGATAAAAAGAAATTGTGAGAGAGAAACAAAATTTGTCTATGGTTTTCCTTTCACCTCCTTATCCGTCGGAATCAAAAAAGCGGCTGAGCTTGCCAAAACAAAATAAACCCTGTTCCCCCTGCGATGAGGGAGCTCAAACCGCTTAATTGACTGAAATTTCAATAATTGCACCATGTCGTGGGCGTCCTCCGAATTGTTATAACAGCGAAACTCTGCTAAGGTTACGGCGGCCCCACCTACCGCGCCACATTTTGTCTAGACAATTATTGTTTACGAAAAATCAAATAATGACAAAGTTATTTGAGGATAATCATAGCGAATTCGCAGAAAATTGTCAAGTGAAATCGGGCTTATATTTTCAGTCAAATTCTGTCGATCGGATATTAGGAGAGCACCCAGTGTTATGTTCAATGGGGTTAATTCCTCTGTAAGGCATAGATAATCCCGATTGTCCCCGGCCCGCAGTGACTGGAGATCACACAACCTGCTTCGTTGATGATCAACTCTTGCGGGGAAGCCATGCGGTGGATTTCTGCAGCAAGATATTCAGCATCTTCTCGACAAGCTGCATGGGTGACGAAGATGCGCTGACGATCTACTCGATCAAGGTGGCGCTCAAAGCCAGCCAACAAAGTCTCCAAAGCTTTTCGGCGTTTGCCGCGGGCCTTTTCTCCCACACCAAGCGTACCGTCGGTTTGAACATGGATGACGGGGAGAATTCTTAACATGCTGCCCATCAAGGCTTGCAAAGCGTTACATCGTCCTCCCTTGTAAAGATACTCAAGGGTTTCAGGGACGAAGGCTGTGCGCACGTTACCAATCCAAGTTTGCAGTTCTCTTTCAATCTCTTCTAAAGAGCAACCTTGGTCGCGCAAGTCGGCTGCTTTTAGGGTTAGCCAACCAATGCCGCTCGAAAGATTCAATGTGTCGATTACGCGCAACCTTGGATTTTTCACTTCTTCAACGGCTAGTAAGGCATTGTGATATGAAGCAGATAGCTTGGAAGAAATGCTCAGATGAATCCCCTCCGTTATGGAAGAGAAAAAAGTGACAAATTCACCCACCGAAGGGGCAGCCGTGGTGGGCAATTGTTGGTTTTGCTGAATAAGGGAAAAGAGTTGGTCTGTAGTTAGATCAATTCCGTCTCGATAAATTTTTCCATTCAAGTTTACCGATAGAGGAATAACCTGAATGGATCGCTTATTTGCTAATTCACGCGGGAGGTCAGCCGTGGAATCGGTCGTAATGGTGATCATATTGCTAGCGTCTCCTGTTCTAGGAACGGAATGGGTTGTGTTAGGATGTGCTGCGGCTCAGCGCGTTCGCTCTTTCTGCCATTTGATTGCGTAAGGTGTGAACATCGTGATCGATGGTAAAGAGCGCGCCGATGTAAATCACAAAGCACAACAACCAAGCCGTGGTGCAAATCAGCAAGATTGCTTTTCCTAGACCAATCGCAACAGCCACTGCGCCAGCCAAAGCGGGAGCTAGGGCTGCACCGCTGTTTTCGATAAAGTACTCTACAGCCTGGGCAGTGCTGCGCACTTCTGGTGCCGTTACATCGAAGACGGTGGCAATGACATTAGCAGAAGAAAAGGGCATAAAGATTGCCGTCAGCGCCATCATGATAAAGAACTGACCGCGCGCCTCGATGGGTGTGGTCAAGGCTAGCATCAGAAAGATAGTTCCCATAATCACACCGATAGATGACACCAAGATGCGTCCTTTGTTGGTGCGCTTGAACAACCAATCTCCCAAGGCTCCGCCGATAAAGTACCCCGAAGCCAAGATCAGGATCACTGGCGCCATTGTAAACAATACGGACTGGTTATCGTAACCGCGTTCGCGCATTAGGTAACCGAAAAAGAAGTAGGTGATGACATTCCAAGGAAAAACGCCAAAGAAGCCTTGTACAAAGACAAACCACATCGTCCGTTTTTTGAAGATCTCCTTGGCTTCCGCCCATGAAAACCGAAATTGGCCGATCTCCGTCATTCCTTCGAACTCAGGTTCCGCTTTGCCGCGCGGCATATCTTTGACCCCGAAGAAGATCAAAATCGCGATTACGATTCCCAAGGAGCCAGTGAGATAGAATACCGATCGCCAGCCGCCGATGACCGGTGCGACCATCAAAGCGAGGATCATTCCTAGCAAATAGCCTAATGGTTGCGCTAGCTGGAGCAATCCGTAAATCTTGCCCCGCAGGTGAGGTCCGAAATAGTCGGCAATCAGACTGTATAAGCCTGGATAGGATGAATCGTCAATCCCGGTGGACGCACGGGTTGCCAGAAATGCCGGATAAGTGCGCACAACGGCACTTAACCAAGTTGTCGATCCCCAGATAAACGAAGCTAAAGCCAGCAGTTTATCACGTGCATAACGATCATAGAGAAATCCCCAGATGGGATATAGGATGGTTGCAACAATCAACGATCCCGAATTGATCAACCCCCATTGCAGGTCATTGATACCAAATGTCTCGCTTACCGGCAGTTGTAGTGAACCGATCATTAATTTATCGGTTTGATGAAGTAACATAAAGAAGAAGAAAATAAGAACAACAAACCAACGATAACGGAAGAACTTTTTGTCCATCTCCTACCTCGTCTGCTGAGATATATTCGGAGTGTAGCCGAAAAACAAAAGATTGTCAAAGATTGAAATCACATAGAGCGCACTATCTATATGCAGTTAAAATCAGACTATGCTGATATTAGCTTCCAACTCTCCCCGTCGTCGTGAACTCTTGACGTTCTTAGGTGTCCCCTTTGTTGTGCACTCCAGTAACGTGGATGAGACTCCTTTGCCTGCGGAACATCCAACTGCTTATGTCGAAAGACTAGCTCGTCGTAAAGCTGAACAAGCAGTTGAACAGTGGAAAGGTGAGGCTTTCTTCTTAGCCGCAGATACAACCGTGGCCGTTGAAAACGATTTGGGCAGGTGGGAGATATTCGGGAAGCCAGTGGATGCCCATGATGCGGAGCGGATGTTGCGCAGCTTGCGTGGGCGCACGCATTTTGTGTTTACAGGTTTGGCGCTGCTCCATAACCCTAGTGGGGTCTTATGGTCAGATGTTTGTGTTTCTGAGGTGACTCTCCGTAATTTCAGCGACGAAGAATTATATGCTTATATTGCCAGCGGTGATCCTTTCGATAAGGCAGGGGCATATGCCATTCAAAATGTGAGCTTTCA